>JAPLHL010000103.1 GCA_026389655.1 Chloroflexota bacterium | reverse complement strand
TGGCGCAGCTTGCGCAGTCCGACCACATGGCCCATATGTATATCGGTAAAGCTCGGATCGAAACCCTGTTTCAGCCGCAGAGGTTTGCCCGATTCCAGCATCTTAATCAATTCATCTTCATTGATGATCTGGGTTACGCCGCGGCGCAGGAGTCTTTTTACATCGGATTCAGACAATTTTTTCATGGTTAATAACCTTTTTGTATTAAAGTTTTTTCTGCCTTTTCCACATCTAATTTCATCCGGCTGATCAGCTCTTGAACATTATTGAACTTCATCTCATCCCTCAACCTGGCTATCAGATCAATCCTCAGTTTCTTGCCATAGAGGTTGCCCTCGAAATCCATAATATAGGTTTCGATCAGGTGCTTCAACCCGCCGAAAGTGGGCCTTACGCCTATATTGGTCACCGAACGCAGTTGTTTCCCCTGAAAATGCGTGACGGTTACATAGATACCGTCCTTCGGCATGGCCTGCTCGGGCTGCACCTTGATATTCGCTGTGGGAAAACCGAGCGTCCGTCCGCGCTGGTCGCCGACAACCACTTTTCCCTCCAGGTGAAAATGCCTGCCAAGCATTTTTTCTACCTTATCAATCTGGCCTTCCGCCAGCAGTTGCCGGATAGCACTGCTGCTTATGACCTCACTCCCCAACTTTGCCGGTTTAACAACTTCAACACGGAAACCCAGCTCTTCCCCGATCTTGCGCAGGTATTCCGGTGTGCCCAGCCTTTGCTTGCCAAGCGCAAAATCCGGCCCCAGCAGCAGGTCGCACATATTCAGGTTTTTACGCAGCAGCATAACAAATTCCCTGGCTGGCAGGTTGGCAATATCACGTGTAAAGGTAATAGGGACAACCACATCCACACCCGCCGCCTTCAGCAACCTTATTCTTTCCTGCAGTGTACAAATCCAGGGAAGATAGTCTCTGCGCTTCAAAACCTTCTCGGGATGAGTTTTAAAGGTCACCACCCCTGAAAGGCAGCCCTCTTGTTTGGCCCTGGAGGTCAACTGTTCCAGCAGGTACCTGTGCCCCCGGTGAACACCATCGAATACGCCGATCGTCAACAATGTTGGACGGGCGGGATTATGTTTAGCCAGTTCCTGTTCTAATTTTAAAGTCATCGAATATCTGAAAACATTAGTCTCTAAATTCTAAACAAACTCTAAATACAAATTCCAAAACCCTGGATATTAAACTTTTAATGCAACTGGTATTTAGTGCTAAGAGCTTAGAGCTCATCGTTTATCGGGTGTTATTTTAACATTATTATTCTGATCGTTCTAATAACGATCTTCATTATTTGTATTACATGCCCGTAACGATTTCTTTGCATTTTGCACCTATATTTAAGAATTATTCCTGGAATTTTCTACTCACACTCGCTATGCTATAATACGCCGTACAGAAATTATTAAGGGAGGCTGAGATATGAAAGTCAAGGATATAATGACCTGGAATGTAATCACCGTCAGCAGTGACGCGCCCATTATGGAAACCCGTAAAATCATGGATACGCACAAGATCCGCAGGTTGCCCGTGGTTGATAAGGGTAAGCTGGTTGGCATTGTTACCCTAGATAGGATCGAGAGTACAGGCCCATCAGACGCAACCACCCTGAGCATCTGGGAAATCAACTACCTCCTCGCCAAGATGAAGGTCAAGGAAATCATGCAGAAGGATGTAGTTACTATCGGCCCCGACGCATCCATCGAGCAGGCGCTGGCCAAAGGCCAGGGCCTGAAAGTGGGTATCATGCCGGTAGTGGAAGACGGCAAGGTAATAGGCGTAATTACCACCACCGATTTCATGCTCAAAATGCTTACCCCGGCGCTCGGTATCGGCAGACCCGGCACCAGGCTTAATATCTCGGAGTGCAACCAGCCCAAGAATATCAGGGAACTCATGGAGATCGTGGAGAAAAGCGGCATGAAGGTCCTTTCCGCCCATACCATGCCTCCGGCCGAGGACACGCCTAATGGCTTTTCCCTGCACGTGGAGAGCGAAAACGTCAAAGATTTGGTAAAGAGCATCGAAGCCAAAGGCTACAAAGTCGTCATTGTGGCCCGCTGACCATTTAAGGTAAAATCTGGACAAACGGGGACAGGGCGGTAAAGCCCTGTCCTTGTATATAAAGGGGCGAAATTCCAGCTGATGGAATCTTAAAGAATATGCTGTTTTTATATATCCTGTTTATCGTTGCCTTTTATTTTTTCGGCGCGATCCCGTTCATGATACTGATCGGCCGTATCAGGGGCTTCGATCTTACCCATGAACCCGACCTTCACCATGCCCTGTGGTACAAGGTCGGCCGGAACTGGGGCATACTGGGCTTTATGCTCGATGTCGTCAAGGGAATTTTGCCGATCCTGATAGGTTACCTGCTGGCGCTCCCGCTCTGGGTCACCGCCCTGGCTGCGCTGGCCTCTCTTTGCGGCCAGATGTGGCCGGTCTTTCGCAAGTTCGATGGCGAACGGGGCAACACGGTCAGCCTCGGCATTGTTGCCACGCTCAGCATTGCATACGGCGCCCCTCTTATATTAATCGTAGCCCTCTGTTTCGCCGCTCTCGGCTTCATCATCAGGACCTCTAAAAGATGGAAAGAAAGCGGCGATACTTTGAATGAAAGGCTTAAACTCGGCGGTTCACCCAGCCTGGCGCTGCCCCTCGGCGTAATGCTGGGCTACGCATCCTGTCCCGTCACCTCATGGATACTCGGTCAGCCTCAGGAAATAACATACGGTTTAGCCGGTGTCATTATCCTTATTCTTATCCGCCGGGTTACCGCCGGGATCATCCAGGACCTGCGCAACAGCAAACACCCCCTCAACGTTATTATCAACAGGCTCCTCTTCGACAGGAGCGAAATCTAGGGTTTCAACACCTTGCCGGGCTCTATCCAGAAAAACTCCAGGCTCCAAATTCCAAAAGCCAAATGTTCCTGTGTGTCATTGCGGGGGGCTTTAGCCCCATGGCAATCAGATGGTAGGTTGCAAGTCCAGGCAGCGGATCACTACGTCGCCTGCGGCTCCTTGTATCTTAAACATGGGTTATAATCGAATGGCACGGTAGGCCGTTGGCTCCTTGGTCATACAAAGGCCGTTCACGAGCATGGTCGCCGTGCCTATCTAAGTAAGCCCGAACAGTTGTCTGGCGCCGTTTAAATGA
>JAPLHL010000262.1 GCA_026389655.1 Chloroflexota bacterium | reverse complement strand
CGGTATTTCTCCGAGGCGCGCGTCCTTTTGCGGAATGAGGACCGCATCGGCTATGGATGGGTGCTGGTACATAATCTCCTCTACCTCACGCGGGAAAACTTTTTCCCCTCCCACGTTAATCAATTCCTTCTTCCTGTCGACCATGAAAAAATAACCGTCATCATCGTAATACCCCATGTCGCCCGTATGCAGCCAGCCGCCGCTTAATGCCTCCGCTGTCTCATGCGGCTTTTTATAGTAGCCTTTCATTACCAGCGGGCCTTGAATGACCAGTTCTCCGATCTCGTTGGGGCCTTTGAGATTACCGGATTCATCCATAATGCCCACATTGACTCCCGGGTAGGCCAAACCCACGCTGCCTTCCTTGTAAGGTTTATCCATGCGCTGAATGGTGGCTGAGGCAGAGCACTCGGTTAAACCCCATGCCTCGAGTATCTTAATGTTGAATGCCTGTGAA
The DNA here is from genome assembly GCA_026389655.1 of Chloroflexota bacterium. Classification (GTDB taxonomy): domain Bacteria; phylum Chloroflexota; class Dehalococcoidia; order GIF9; family UBA5629; genus JAFGLP01. The sequence goes on along the minus strand of JAPLHL010000262.1, from coordinate 2,240 downwards.
GCCTCTTTCATAAGCTGCGCAGGCATAGCAGAGGCGCCCGATATACCTATGCGCAGGCATGACAGGTCGTACTTCGTGCGGTCCGGGTGGTTTGTAATGACAAACCACATTGCAACTACCATGGGAAGGAAAGATACCCTGTGCTTTTGTATTTGCTCGAATACTTCTGTGGGATTAAACGGGTCCAGCAGTACCATCGGCGCTCCGGTTAGCAGTGAGCACAGCATCACGGTAATGCCGTAGCCGTGGAACAGGGGCACAATCAGCATGGAGCGGTCATTGTCGTCGAGTTTAAGCAGGTTGACGATGGCATTGGCGTGAAAAAACAGGTTGGTATGTGTCAGCATGGTCCCTTTGGGGTCAGCCGTTGTACCGGAAGTGTAGAGGATTTCCGCAACGCTTTCCCCCGTGCACTGAGCTACGAACGGCCCGGCTTTAGCTGCAGCTTCAAGTTTCGAGAATTCCAGTCCCTCGCGGTAACTCCCGTTCACTATGAGCCATTTGAACAATGGAGGTTTATTTTCGATCTTGCTGAAGATTTCCGCAAAGGTGGGACTGGCTATGAGAGCGACGGAGTCGCTATTGCGTAAAAGGTATTCAAGCTCTCTTTCCTTGTTGAATATGTTTACCGGTACAGCTACTGCTCCGAGATATGCACATGCAAAGTAAGAGACAATGTATTCGGGGCAGTTGTTGAGCATGATAGCGACCTTGTCATCGGGCTTAATACCAAGATCCTGGAGTGCATGGGCGAATCGTTGCGCCCTGGATAGAAGCTCATTGTAACTAACCGGCTGGTCCTTGAAAATGACTGCGGCGCGTGGTCCGATTGATGAGGCCTTTGATTCCAGCATGCCTGGCAGATGCATAACAACCTCCTATTCAGTCTGGGCCGGTTCTTGCAGGTGTGGATTTGCGTCGCACTATATCATTGGAAAGAAGCAAAGTCAATGGAGTGTGGTACTGTATTGATTGTCATTAAAAGATCAATCCGCCCTATTTCATTTTTGCTAGAAGTATGCTAGATGGAACCGGTTGCTGAAGGTAAACACTACCAATAGCTAATAAACCCTTTTATCGATTATTTTATTAGAGCCTACAGGGATTTCCCCGGCCTGAACATACTCGATTCTATCGAACCTTACTTTGCAAATACCCTGGAAATCTTTTTTCAGGGCTTCTTCCCATTTCTTTCTGTCGTCAGGTTCACTGGCCAATTCTACTTGAAGCAGTAACTCATCCCTATTAGCCTGTCTTGTCGCAATAAGGCGGTAGTTTGATATAAATGCGTGTTTAGATATCACTTCATCGGTTTGCCTGGGGTGGACGAACATAGCTCTGATCCTGACTGCTTCACCGCTGCGGCCCATGATTTTGGACAACCTGGGACTTGTCCTGCCGCACTGGCAGGGCTCAATTATCAGCGAGGAAAGGTCACCGGTACCAAAACGAACCAGCGGATACACTTCATCGAAGGGGGTTACGACTATCTCTCCAATCTCACCCTGGGGCAACACACGCCCTGTCGCCGGATCGACTATTTCTACTATTACGTCTGTATTAATATGCATGCCAGCATTTTTCTCGCATGCAAAAGAAATCGGCCCTAAATCCGCTGTACCATAGCCATCACCACCCAGACAGGAGATGCCGTATTTCTCGATAAACATCTGCCGGAGAGCTTCCCCTCCCATTTCGCCATTTACCATGGCGAGTTTGAGATTAAAGTCTTTCTTAAAATCGTAACCCATTTCCTCCGCTTTTTTTATGATGGCTGCCAGAAATGATGGTGTTCCTACAAAAAAAGATATCTTAAGATCATGTATGACCTGTACCTGCAATTCAGTGTTGCCTATCCCGCCAGGAAAAACAGTAAAACCGAGATTCCTCAGCATATGATCGGCAAGAATACCCGCCGGTGTTATATGATATGACCATGTATTAATAGCTATTTGCCCTTTGCCCATATCAGGCGGAAAGCCGCCAAGCCGTATCCTTCTTTGCGGGTCATAGATCGGGCCGGGAGACTGATAAACGTGGTCAACTTCACTGATGGGCACAGCAAGGTAACCTCCGAAGGGGGGATTGTCTTTCTGCAATTTGATAAGGTCATCTTTGCGCAATACCGGTATCTTCTGCAGATCGGAGATGGTATTGATATCGGAAGTTTTAACTCCAGCTTTATCCAGGCGTTCCTTAAAGCCCGGGGCTTTTTCATAGGCATATGCGATAAGACGCCT
>JAPLHL010000399.1 GCA_026389655.1 Chloroflexota bacterium | reverse complement strand
ATTACTTTAGGTCAACTCCTTTCCAGTTAATTGATACCTTATTATACAGAATAACTTATCCCGATTATGCATTGCTTAGATAGATCAAATTCACCATAAAAGCAGGTGATTGATAAGGATTTACAGGTTCGAGTCTAACTGCGGGAAAGCATCACTCCGCCAGGCATCTAATCAGCGAATGCTTATTCTACTTCTTCACCGCTACACAGTTTAAATCCTTTTGCATTACAGCGTCAAGACCAAAATAAATGCAGCTATTTGTTATCACCGGAAAATATAGCTACCATTAATCATTGCTGGAAATGATTTATAATAATGTACAGCGAACAGGTCAAATCACGTTCATTTGCTTGACATTAAACATGACTCAACATATAATGAGCCAAATTCATATTCGAATCTGAGACCATGCAAATCAACGTAGCACAGCTTCTAAAAGAGCCGGTCGGATCGAAGCGCAGCTACAGAATGGATGAATTAGCCGGCGAAAATAATGAGAACCATGTTGAGGGTGAAGTCAACCTGACCCGAACAAATAGAGGTATTCTAGTTACAAGTGAATTGACAGCAGATATTAAAGGAAGTTGCTCCCGGTGTCTTGGTCCGGCTTGTGTCCGTACGACATTACGTTTCGAGGACGAGTATTATCCCATTATTGACATTAGTTCGGGCGCTCCCCTGAAAGTCGAACCTGATGCATTTTCCATTGATAATAATCACATCTTGGATTTAGATGAAGCTATCAGACAGGATATTGTTATGGCAACTCCTACTAAGTTGCTATGTAAAACCGATTGTCCCGGCATTTGCCCTGTGTGCGGTCAGGAATTTGCCAGGGGCGATTGCGGGCATGGAAATAAACCGCACGACCATCGCTGGGATAAGCTAGCAGAGTTAAGAAAGGAGAGCAGAGTTTAAATGGCACCACTTCCAAAGAAAAAATACCCCAAAGCGCGTCAGGGTAAAAGGCGCAGTCACCTGGCAAAAAGTCCTGCTGCTACAATTGAATGTTCCCGTTGCCACAGTATAAAATTATCTCATACGGTATGCCAGACATGCGGTACATATGATGGCAGGGAAGTCATTGAAATAAAAAGCAAGCAGAAGAAGAAAAAATAACCGGATTTGAAGCAGCATTCTAATTTGGAATTTCGAGGAGGGAAGTAAATGGTCGAAGAAGTAAAAGTGGCCTATGTGTTTCCAGGCCAGGAGTCCAAACAGGTTGGAATGGGACTTGACCTTTACGTCCATTATAATTCAGCCAGGGAAGTATTTGATGAAGTAGACAGAACACTTGGTTTTCCGCTGTCACGCCTGTGTTTTGAAGGGCCTGAAGAAGACCTGAATCAAACCATTAATATCCAGGCCGCCGTATTGACCGTAAGTATTGCATGCCTTAGAGCAGCGGAAGAAATAAGTGAGCGTACTTTACCGGCCCCTGCACTGGTGGCGGGACATGGTTCCGGAGAATATGCGGCATTAGTAGCTGCAGGAGTCATGCAGCTTAGCGATGCGGTACGATTGGTCCGTGAACGAGGCAGGCTGATGAACGAGGCCGGCCGCCGCAAACCCGGCGGAATGCTGACCATCATGGATATCGATAAAGACACGGTAGATGGCATATGTTTGACTACCGGTGTGGAAATCTCCAATATCAATGCTCCCGATAATATCGTCGTCAGTGGCGATGATGTTAAATTGAATAAGGCTAAAAGGCTGGCGCAGGTCAAAGGAGCACGGCGGATTGTGCCGGTACGAGTTAGCGGCGCATTTTATTCCTCTCTTATGGATCCAGCCCTGGAGGGCATGATCAATGCCGTTTCCCAATTCAAGTACGAGACACCCTCTGTGCCGGTGGTAGCTAATGTCACAGCGCAACCGATGACCACGATTGAAGCAATTAAGGAAGAATTGATCAGCCAGATAATTCATGCCGTAAAATGGCAACAGTCGATCGAAACCATGCTGGCCCGCGGCATAACCACTTTCTTTGAAGTTGGCCCCGGTGACATACTTACAAAATACATAAAACGCATCAGCCCGGGGGCCCTTACCTTTAATATCAGTAATGCTCAGACCACCGCCGAAATAGTAAGGTGGCGTAAGGGCGGACGGTAGGGCGGTTCAAGCATAACTAACTATTGATCCGTCGGTAACTGTTATGCCCACTAGTCTGCGGCATCGCGCCAGGATTGTTACGCTGCAAACTCTCTATGAGTTGGAGTTTGCCGCCAATAGCGAAACAAGCATCCTTAAGCGTAATATAAAAGAGAAAGAACTCCCCGGAGAAGCAGCCACCTTTGCAGGCAGTCTTGTGTCCGGTGTAATTGCCAATAAGCAGTTATTAGATAATACGATAGGCCGCTTTGCAACGGCATTCCCGGTTGATCAGCTAGCCGCAATGGACCGGAATATCCTGCGTCTCGCTCTTTTTGAAATTACTATCAGTAAGGAAGTACCTCCAAAGGTGGCGGTCAACGAGGCAGTGGAACTTGCCAAAGAGTTTGGAGCTGATACCTCACCCAAGTTCATAAACGGTGTGTTGGGATCCGTTATTTCCGAGATAAAAAAGTCTGCGCAATAAACGGATTGATAGTTGCATTTGTCACATCGTATAATATTCGAGAAACTATGGGCAGGATATTTAATAAGATAAAGAAGATACTAGTGGACGAGCTAGGGGTAGAAGAGGCGGCAATCCAACCCCCGGCTTCATTCACCGATGATCTCAATATGGACCCGGACGACATCGCGGAGTTTTTCACTACCGTCGAAGATGTTTTCAGCATGCCGGAGAACAAACTAGAAATACCCGAAGCAGAATCTGATAATCTGCTTTCTGTGCAGAACCTTATTGAATATCTCCTGGACCTGGGAATTGAAGACTGAGCATGGCGTCCATGCTACCGGTTAGCCCTGTCAGGAGCTAATTCCTCAAACAGTCGTTTTAGCCTCTCTTTCCAATCAGCCCCGATCAGTTCAGTGTTAATCCGTATTTGCCTGTTCCCAATTTTAACGCCTCTGACCCTGGTAACATTGGAAAAGGCGTTTTCTATTACAACATCATCATGAAATGAAATGGTTATCAGTCCCTCATTGTAAAATACTGATTCAGCTCTTGCATGCGCAGCCAGACACTTCAAATTCACTACATAAAGCAAGTTCGCTACCTCAGTCGTCGGTTCCCCGAACCTGTCAATAAGTTCTTCACTTATATTGTTGACCTCAGCCGGTTCCGTGGATTTCGCCAGACGCTGATATATGTTGAACCTGGTCCTTGTATCCCCTATGTATTCTTCAGGAATGTACGCAGGAATCTTGAGGTCAATGGATACTGCAGGTTCCACAGGCTTTTGTCGCCGCTCACGTCCCTCACGTTTTGATTTCAGCTCTTCAACGGCATCAGCAAGCATCTGGCAATAATAGTTAAAGCCTACGGCGGCTATATTGCCACTCTGCTCCACGCCCAACAAATTGCCGGCGCCCCTGATTTCAAGATCTTTCATAGCGATTGCAAACCCGGCTCCCAGCTCAGTAGCCCGGGCAATTGTTTTCAACCTTTCACGCGCCTGCTCAGTCATTTGTTTCCCTGAATCAAATAAAAAATAAGCGTACGCCATATTGGCCCCGCGCCCTACCCTTCCACGCAACTGGTATAACTGCGTCAGCCCGAGTTTATCAGCATTATCTACAACAAGGGTATTGACGTTGGGCATGTCCAAACCGGATTCAATAATAGTGGTAGTAACCAGCACATTGCTTTTGCCCTGCATGAAATCAGCCATAACTTTTTCCAACTTGTCCTCATCCATCTGGCCGTGTGCCACTGATATCCTTGCTTCCGGCACCAGTTCACCTATCTTGAAAGCCAGGGCGCCTATGCTGTTAACACGGTTGTGCACAACAAAAATCTGCCCGTCGCGCTCCATTTCACGTAATATAGATTCGCGCACCAGTTTATTTTGAAACTCGCCCACACAAGTCATGACCGGCAAACGGTTTTCCGGCGGTGTTTCAATCGTACTCAAGTCCCTTATTCCCGATAGCGCCATATGCATCGTGCGTGGTATCGGGGTAGCGCTTAAAGTCAGCACGTCGACAGTCTGACGCATCTTTTTGAAATGTTCTTTGTGTATGACCCCAAACCTCTGTTCCTCATCAATTATCGCCAGACCCAGGTCTTTGAAAATCACGTCCTTTTGCAGCAGCCTGTGTGTACCAATGCAGATATCCACAGCTCCTCCGGCAAGCCGTTCTATTACTTCAGATTGCTCCCTGTGCGAACAGAACCTGCTGAGCATTTCAATCTTAACAGGAAAGGTCTTTAATCTTTCCCTGAATGTATTCATATGCTGCTGCGCCAGGATAGTCGTGGGGACAAGGATTGCCACCTGCTTCCCATCCATGACAGCTTTAAAGGCAGCCCGCACGGCAATCTCAGTCTTGCCATATCCCACATCTCCGCATACCAACCGGTCCATTGGTTTGGCCGACTCCATATCTGATTTTACTGCCTTCATAGCATCCAACTGGTCAGCCGTCTCTACATAGGGGAATGAAGCCTCAAGTTCCTGCTGCCACATCGTATCCGGAGAAAAAGCTACTCCGCCACCCGCCTCGCGGCCAGCATATAATTCTATTAATTCACCTGCAATATTAGCTACCGATTCTTTGACTTTCTGGCGGGCGCGGTTCCACTCCTGTGATCCGAGATGGCTTAATGATGGGGTCCGTTCGCCTCCACCAATATAAAGACTGACCCTGTCCACCTGGTCCACCGGCACATAGAGTGTGTCCCCGCCAGCATACTCCAGGACAAGATATTCCCTTTCAACCCCGGCGCTGACTTTCCTGGTTACACCTGCAAAACGGCCGATGCCATGCTCCACATGCACTACCAGGTCTCCTACACTTATGTCGTTCAGGAACCAATGATGGCGCACCGGCCTGGGCTTCATGCTGCGCCGCTGTTTCATAATGCCGAACAGTTCGAGATCAGTCAGCAGAAGCATCTCTCCCTTGATTCTCCAGCCGCCATTAACTGATCCCTGGATCAATGTCAGCGACCCTGCCGAAGGCAGTTGCTGCAAAGAGCTTAACGGGTACGTGTCCACTCCATGCTCCAGGAGCAATTCCCGTACACGGTCCGCCTGCATACTGACAATCAGTACCCTGTTATTTTCAGCCCTTAAATCAGACAGGTTATCCATCAATACCGAAAACCTGGCTGCAAAATTGGGCGCATGTTCGATGGGTATCCGCAAATTGTCGGGGGATGGTTCGATATCAATGTCCCATTCGCTCAATTCTATGATCCGATCCGAGTCCGCTAATTTTTCAGCAATCTGTTCCCATCCGAAATACGGCGGAATAGATTCACGATCATCTGAACTATTATCGGGTGTCTTTAAACCAAGAGCCTGCTCCTCTATCCGTTCAATTTCAGCTTCAATCTGTGAAGGATCATCCAACACCAGGATAGATCCCTGCGGCAAATAGTCCAGGATATTAGCATTACCCGTGGCCGACAACTCTTTTGCAGGAGGTATATTAATGGAGGTCAGATGTACTGCTGACCGCTGAGTGCGGGAATCATACTCCCTGATACTTTCTACCTCATCGCCGAAGAATTCTAACCTTACCGGCCGCTCGCGCCCCGCCGGGAAGACATCCACGATCCCTCCCCTTTTACCAAAAGTCCCGGGCATTTCAACAACTTCATCGTGTTCATAGCCGATTGATTGCAGTTTTTCAAGCAAAACCGATTGATTAATCCGAAAGCCCCTTTCTATTTCAAGGCGGCTCGACAGGAGATCGACGCTACCGATAGACCGGCTTGCCAATGACAGGGCACTAGCGACAATGAAGGGCGGCATTTGCCGGCAGTCCTTGTCCGAACCCCAACCCGCCAGCAATGAAAGGATCCGCAACCTATCGGAATTCACCATGGGATCAACGGAAGCCGTACTGGCCAGCAAATCGATTTCCGGAAAATAATATATGTCATTCTCATTTTGGAAACAGAGCTTTACCTGTTCATAACGTTTTTTAGCCGATTCGGGATGGGCCGACACCAACACCATGGGTCTTCCGAGCACATCATAAATAGAAGCGGCAAAGATGCTGTAAGCCTGCTCAGGCAGACTAAGCGCCGTTCTACTCTTGTTTTTCTGTAACAATGCCGAGCAGATTCTTTTAAATTCGGGCGTGTTTTGTACTAGACAATTTAAGTGGTAAAGATTCATGGCTAAACACATTCAGGGCTGGCCCTATCCGGCACAGCCCTGACGAGATTTTAGCACAGCAATTTGGCTATCAACAAACATATTGGAACTTCTTGAATATTAGGCGAGGCTATCCTACAATAACATTGAAATAGTGGCGGTCACAATGGAGGTGAAGGATGGCAAACAGGAAGGCATACGTGCTTATACAAGCGGAAACGGGGAAGGCTGAGAGTGTGACAAAAGCCTTACGAGGTAAATCTGGAGTTGTGGGAGCAGACATGGTCGTTGGTCCCCATGATGTGGTAGCGGTCCTTCAAGGTATAGATGCAGAAGCCATTGCCAGGATAGTTGTAAATGAAATCCAGGGTATCCGTGGAGTGCAGAGGACCCTTACTTACATGGTCATTGGAGATTAAAGCACGGGTTTGAGTTAAAACGCCGATTCGTATATTATTGAAAGCCTGTGACGATAATGCTGGTGAAAACAGGCAGAATATCTTTTCGTGATGCAAAGATTGAGAGAGAAGGGCCTTAATAACGTATCCAAGTTGATTATCAGCCTTGCTGCCTGCGTCAGCGCAGGTATGATAGGTTCTATTTTTACTAGCGGATCAATCTCCACCTGGTATACAGTCCTTCAGAAACCTGCTTTCTCTCCGCCTAACTGGGTGTACGCCCCTGTCTGGTTTCTCCTTTATATACTCATGGGAATATCAGCGTTTCTCGTTTGGCGTGTAGGTTTTAAGCAGTTCCACGTCCGGGAAGGGCTCGTTATTTTTTTAGTTCAGTTGATTCTAAATACGTTCTGGTCGTTCGCTTTCTTCGGACTCAAATCAACTATAGCCGGGTTACTTGTCATAGTGCCTTTATGGACAGCAATACTGCTAACGATAATTAATTTCTACAGAATCTCTAAAACAGCTTCATTCCTGTTGATACCATATATCCTGTGGGTCAGCTTCGCTACGGCCCTCAATTTCTCCATTTATCTGTTAAATCCCTAGGCGCGCCTGCAATACGGGTGCGAACGAATGGTATTGGCAGGGTCAGCAGCCGGCATGTCACTCATACTAAACCCGCATTGTTATTTAATGCAGTAGAAACCGGCCTGCATATATGAGTACCAGAGAAGTTCAACGACTTTGAAGCCACTGTCTCGTAACAGCGCTAAGTGTTGCTCCACGGTGATGGGAAAGTACTCCACACCAAAACGCTTAATATGATTCTCTGTTTCCGCAATGGATTTGCCGGCAGCTATTTGAAAATTCCCCCAGTTTGTTTTTCCTATATCAGTCCCAGGTAAAGTGAACGGCCTGATGTTCTCAAAGGTTATAAACAAGCCGCCAGGTTTGAGCAATTCATAGCATTTGCGGGTTGCCTCGACCCTCCCTTTTTCTCGCAGGTAATGGTGGCACATTACAGCTGTTATTACATCCGGTTTTTTATCGCCGGGCAATATGATCTCCTGCGTTGTGCTCATTTCCAGGAACGAAACCCTGGACGAGTATTTGCTTTCCAGTTTGCTTTTCGCTACCGCCATCATTTCCGATGAAGGGTCGACCAGGATGAATTGGGTCCCACTAAATACCTGTAGAGCTTTCCCGACGAGTGTCCCGGTGCCACACCCGGTATCCAGCCACAACGCAGGTTCAGGACATGCGGCCTTGACCAGGTTGATAATCTCAATATTAAACGTATGGTAGTAAGGTATGGTGATATCTATGTGAGAATCATAGTACTGCGGGAAATTCTGCGTGGGTTTTCCGTCTTTAAACACCGGTCACCTCTCAAGAACATTAACGAATTACTTTAATAAAAAGGTTACAGCTATTATAATTCAAGCACCGATAGAGGAGTAGTTTATGAGAATCGGTGTTTGTGGGATAGCCTGTGAGAAATGCCCGAGGATGGTGAAAGGCACCTGTCCTAACGGCACGAGCGGATGTACCCCCAGGGAAAATCCGTTTTGTGCCATCTGTTCATGTGCATTTAAGAAGGGCGCCGCTCTTTGTTTTGAGTGTGCGGATTTTCCCTGTGAGAAAACCAAAGCCGGCCCAATTAGCTACGGCTATTGCGAATACCTTTCTGGCAAGGGTGCTTGAATAACAATGAAATTAACCGACTTTATGCCCCAGATTGAAGAACTTATCGAGAAGTCTCTCGATGAGGACATGCCCGGAGGGGACATTACTACCGATTCACTGATACCGCCGCATAAGAAAGGCAAGGCAAGCTTCATAGCAAAATCGAAGGGAATATTGGCGGGCATTGACATAGCCAGGCTCGTATTTCTCAAAGTTGATCCTTTTCTCAAGTTCTCGGTATTTTTGCAGGATGGACGTCCCATAAAACCAAAAGACATTTTAGCTACAGTGGAAGGAAATGTCGCCAGCATATTGAAAGCAGAGAGGACCTCGTTGAACTTCCTGCAGCATCTCAGCGGGATTGCAACTTCTACGGCACAGTATGTTGAGGCGGTGAAAGGCCTGACAGTGAAAATCCTTGATACCCGCAAAACAGTACCAGGGCTGAGGGTCCTGGAAAAATACGCCGTCTCTATGGGGGGCGGACAGAACCACCGGTTAAACCTCAGCGATATGGTACTGATAAAGGACAACCACATCGCCATCCTGCGCCATCAAGGAATGAAGATTAAGGATATTGTGCGTCAGGCGCGTGCCGGGGTGTCCAGGAATATCCGGATAGAAATAGAAACGACCAATCCACAGGATGCCCTGGAAGCTGCCCTCGCCGGAGCAGATATCGTTATGCTGGATAATATGGACCTTGATAGTATGCGAGAGGCTGTAAAGCTGGTCAACCACGTGGCAATAGTTGAAGCTTCAGGTGGAGTGAACCTGGATACAGTACGGGCAATCGCCGGGACAGGCGTAGATTGGATATCCGTGGGAGCTGTCACCCATTCGGCGAAAGCGCTGGACATCAGTCTGGAACTGGAAACATAACAATACCAATTTAAGTTTAACCCTCACCCCTTTATTCAATGTTGATGGCCATGGTCATGCACATGCTCATGACGATGTACCAGCTCCTTATGGCGGTGGGAATGTTCATGAATAAGATTGGCCTTAAGTAAAAAATCGCGGTCAGCTAGTAATGCCTCAGGTTTATCATCGGCGATGATGTCATGCTCTGACCCGATAACAAGTACACGGGTCGCCAGCTCTTCCACTATGTCCAGGTCCTGCGTGCTGAATATCAGTACCTTGTGTTCGTCCGACCACTCCAGAAGAAAATCGATCAGATTGCCCTGACTCCTGGGATCGAGCCCGGTGGTAGGTTCGTCCAGCAGCAATACCTGGGGACGCAGAGATAAAACGGAAGCAAGAGACACTTTCTTTTTCTCTCCGCCGGACAGCAGATAAGGAGGGCGCTCTTTAAGCTGTGCAATGTTAAGCAGCTGCAGGGCCTCCATTCCCCTGGAAATAATCTCCTCCTTTGGAATCCCTAACTGGAGCGGTCCAAAAGTCACCTCATCCCAGACCGTCGGAGAAAAAAGCTGCACATCGGGGTCTTGAAATACCAATCCGAC
>JAPLHL010000334.1 GCA_026389655.1 Chloroflexota bacterium | reverse complement strand
CTTTTAAGCGCCAAATTTTATAATTATGATCGCGAATTGCTAATACCTATGGCTGTCGCTGTTGAACTGCTTCATATCGGCACCCTGGTACATGACGATATTGTCGATAATTCTGCCCTGAGGCATGGTAAGCCGGCATTTTACAGGACGTGGGGATCAAGCAGCGCTCTGCTATTGGGCGATTACCTTTTTTCAAGGGCTGGCACCCTTGCAACGACTACTGAGAATCTAAAGGTCATCAGGAGGTTTGTCGAGACACTCATGACCATATCCGGCGGCGAGTTACGGGAGGGCAGCACAAAATTTTCGCCGGATTCGGCGCGGGATAACTATTATAAATGGATAACTGACAAGACAGCCTGCCTTTTTGTAATGGCTTCCGAGTGCGGCTCAGTATTGAGCGGATGCCCCGAAAAGCAGGTGGACGCCTTGAAAGAGTATGCCCTTAATTTCGGCCTGGCTTTCCAGATAATAGATGATATACTTGATTTTGTTGGCGATGAAACAGCGTTGGGGAAGCCAATTGGATCAGATCTCAGTGAAGGCGCTGTAACCCTGCCTATTATCCTGTACGCAGAGAAATATCCGGATGACAAGATAATCCACGGAATTGTTGTTGAACACAACAAAGAACTGGTGCCGCTGGCGGTGGAAAAAATAAAGTCCAGCCAGGTTATAACCGAGTGCAGGGCAATTGCCCGGCAATTTTACGAAAGGGCGGACAAGTCTCTGGATACACTGCCTGATTGCGACGCTAAGAGGTCCTTAAAAGGCCTGGTCACTTTCGTAATAGAGAGAAATAAGTAAGCCCACAAACTCAGGACGCTGTGGCGGTTTCGAGATTGGGTTCAGGCAGTGGCTTATTTAGAAGCTCTTCGAAGGCGAATTCGTCGATTGTCTCTTTCTCTATCAGGAAATCAGCTATAAGTTTCAGCCTTGCCTGGTTGGCCTGCATTATTTCAAGAGCTTTACTGAAGGCGTCCTTGACCAGTTGCTCGACTTCCTCGTCTATTTCCTCAGCAAACTTATCGCTGTAATTCTGCTGCTCATGGATCTCTTTCCCAAGGAAAACCAGTTCCTCTCTTTTACCGAATGTGCGCGGTCCTAGTTTCTTGCTCATGCCAAACTCGGTAATCATACGGCGGGCTATCAGGGTTACTTTCTCCAGGTCATTCTGGGCGCCGGTCGTAAGCTCAGAGAAGATAACCTGTTCAGCTGCGCGTCCTGCAAGGCAAACAACCATCATATCCTTGAACCGCTCATAAGTCTCAAGGTGGCGTTCTTCGGTAGGCAGGAACCTTGTCCATCCCCCCATCATACCCCTGGCTACAATGGAGATCTTGTGAACAGGGTCAGCATTGGGCAGCATCTTGGCTGCAAGGGCATGTCCTGTCTCGTGATAGGCGATCAGTTCGCGCTCCCTCTTGGTTATTACCCTGCCCTTTTTCTCAGGGCCGGCAATGACCCTGTCTATGGAGTCTTCCAGTTCCTTCTGGCTGATGTCCTTTCGGTTGCGCCGCGCCGCCAGAATAGCAGCTTCGTTTATCAGGTTAGCCAGGTCTGCTCCGCTGAAACCGGGGGTTTGACGTGCGATGACTTCCATATCAGATTCTTTGCTCAGCGGTTTGCCCTTGGAATGAACTGCCAGGATGGCTTTGCGGCCGTTGATGTCGGGCTGGTCGATGACAATGTGACGGTCGAACCTGCCGGGCCGTAACAGAGCAGGATCGAGAATGTCCGGCCTGTTGGTTGCGGCCAGCACAATAACATTGGTGTTGCTATCAAAACCATCCATCTCCACAAGGATCTGGTTCAAGGTTTGCTCCCGTTCGTCATGACCTCCACCAAGTCCGGCGCCGCGGTGACGGCCGACGGCATCGATTTCATCTACAAATACTATGCAGGGGGCGCTACGCTTGGCCTGGTCGAAAAGATCCCGTACACGTGAGGCGCCGACGCCCACGAACATTTCCACAAATTCACTGCCGCTGATTGAAAAGAAAGGTACGCCTGCTTCACCGGCAGTTGCTTTAGCTACAAGAGTTTTACCGCAGCCCGGAGGGCCAATCAATAGCAGGCCGCGCGGAATCCTGGCGCCCAGTGCAAGGAATTTCTGTGGGTTTTTAAGAAATTCTACAACCTCTTGAAGTTCGCCCTTGGATTCATCAATGCCGGCTACATCGGCGAAAGTGACAGTAGGTTTATCTCCCGATGATAACCTGGCGCGGCTTTTCCCGAAATTGAATGCCTGTGTATTTGCACCCCGCGCAGACCGGAATAAAAAGAACAGGAGTGCGCCGAATAATACAAGCGGAAGGAAGCTCAACATAATGCTGCCCCAGTCGAAACCGCCGGTTTTAACCTCGAACTTAATCGCGCCTTCACCAAGCTTGACGCCCGAATCCTTGAGGCTGTCCATAAGTTCCTTGGTGCTTCCCACAAATGCGGCTTTAATTACCGGCTTTTCTTCTTTTAGGCCGATAATCGAATTGCCGTCTTGTTGAATTGAGTCCACCTGACCGGACTTTGTATTGTCGACGAATGTATAAAAATCAACTTCTTTGGGCCCCTTATTGATCGGGAAAAAGCTGAATGCCAGCGCTAAAAGCGCTACCAGGATAAGTAGGTAGAGAAGGCTACCCTGCCACCAACGAGCTTTCATATTTTACCTTTGTCTTAAAACAGTGATTAAATTATAGCAAATAGCGATGCGATGATAAAGGAAGAAACATATACGAAAAAGCGTGTAAATACACGCCGGGCAGCTAATTGAGAATAATTAAACGGGTCGCCCGGGAAAGAAATAGCATTACACTATCTGCCCGGGCGACCATAAATTCAATCAATAGCTCACGGCCAGGGGAGTGCTTTGGGGCTGAGGTTGAGTTCTTTCATGCCGGCTTCTTTGAGTGTAGTAAGGCTCTGTTTCAACTGTCTGCGCTGTTCCTCGGTTAACTTGGATAATACGTGTTTCACGCCTTCTTTTTTCATTGCCTGTTTAAGTGCATTTTCGCCCTTTGTAGTGAGGGTCACACGGATAAGGTTCTTCCTTTCCATATTCTTGGCCCTCTTGATAAGGCCTTGTTTTTCCATCCTCATGAGGATGCCTGATACGGAATGGGGCTCGCGCAATAGCATCCTTGATATCTTGGCGGGAGTGACATCTTTCCCCATGGCCTCTACCAGGAAAAGTATGGCCGCGGAGGTAGCTGAAAGGTTCTGTGTAAGCAGCTCCCTTTCTCTTACCTTAACAAAAATATCTGCGACCTGGAGTAATGATGTAAGAAGTGTATAATCTTTATCTGCTTTAATCTGCTGCGCCATTATTTTATACCTCCGTAGGAAAATATTTCATTATTATGTCCACGGTAAAATTATAGCCAGCTGACATAATCATATCAGCATTGCCTCTTTTTGATCATAATATAAATAAAATATCAATATCATAGATTAATCATTATTACATGAGGATAATCTCATTATACAGAAAACATCGGAACTATCAAAATGACATTCTTTGAAACCCATGCGCATGCGGTAATCCTTCTTGTAAATGCGCCATTGATGAAATGGTGCAATAGACAAAGGCAATATTGCAGTATCCTTTCCCCACTTTGCTGAGTGACATGGAGGCCGCTGCGTTTTTAATGAACAAAATTTCAGGTTACACATTTAATGAGTTAATTTAAGATACGTGTTGCGTCAAAAATAAGTGTTACCCAGTGAGTTATCATTGCGTCATAAATCAAGTTACCTAAATCTTGTGGATCCTAAATAGTTTACGGTCTTTAGTAATAGCCTCCAATTTCCAGAGTTTTTCCAAGTTACTGT
>JAPLHL010000472.1 GCA_026389655.1 Chloroflexota bacterium | reverse complement strand
ATTGCTTTTCATAAGTCATTTCTGAATTCCATAAGGTATACAGGACGGTTGTTCGAATTAGGACTTATACTCGACTATAAACGTCAGTCGTTTAATCTTACCCAGGATATTTCCCTGGCACCCCGCATGATATCGCGGGGGAAGCTGCACTTCATCCCTCATATGATTAAAGGGAGATCTCAAATGTCCAGAATATTTAAAAAAACAAGCAAATAAAAAGGCATAAATGAAAACTTGTATTTATCCCGGATGCTCTTTAACCGGCTCAGCCCGTGACTATAATGAATCTGTTCTTGCCCTGGCGGAAGCATTTGATTTTGAAGCTGCGCAGATCCCCGACTGGAACTGCTGCGGTGCCACAGCTGCCCATAACCTGAACAAGGAATTGTCCCTGGCACTGCCTGCCCGCATCCTGGCCCTGGCTGAACAAAATGGCATGGATGAAATAATTGTACCATGCGCAGCATGTTACAGCCGCCTCACAGTAACTCAGCACGAACTGAAAAAAAATCCCGAGCTCAAAAACCGTGTAAAAGAAATCCTGGAGATGGATTACAGGGGTACATGCGGGATATTAAATGTTATAGAGTGGATCGATAAGTACATTCTTCCAAAACTTGACGGGAAAATCGTTCATCCCTTCAATCATAAAGTTGCCTGTTATTATGGTTGTCTGCTGGTGCGGCCAAACAAAATCCTTAATTATGACCGTGCTGAAGATCCTCAGACTATGGACATTGTAATGAGCAAGATCGGAGCATCTCCGGTTGATTTTCCTTATAAGACTGAATGTTGCGGTATTGTTGCCTGTCCGATGTGCCACTCAAATCTGGATATGCGTCGATCGGATATAAATAAATACTGGAAAGAAAATTATAAGATTCCTGTCGTTTTTGTAACGCAGGCTATTGGACTGGCAATCGGGCTGTCAGCTGGAAAGGTCGGTTTAAAACGGCATTTTGTTGATGTTAAGATCAGTTAAGAAGAAAATATGATTTAAAGATGGCAAGAATAGGAGTTTTTATTTGTCATTGCGGCGAAAATATAAGTGCAACAGTCGATTGCGGTAAGGTTGCGGAAACAATAGGTAAGTTAAAACATGTTGCCTACAGCACAGAGTACAAATATATGTGCTCCGATCCGGGGCAGACTTTAATAAAGGATGCTATCAGGGAACATAAACTTACCGGTGTTGTTGTTTCTGCATGCTCGCCACGAATGCACGAGCCCACTTTCAGAAAAGCCTGTGCCGAAGCAGGATTAAACCCATATTTATGCGAAATGGCCAATCTGCGGGAACATTGCTCATGGGTTCATGAGAAAAATGATCTGACGACAGAAAAAGCTATTGATATCGTCAGGACGCAGGTGGAAAAGGTCAAGCTGAATCATGCTCTTCAGCCTATCAAAGTTCCGGTAACAAAAACAGCACTTGTGATTGTAGGCGGAATTGCAGGGATTCAGTCAGCACTTGATATTGCAAATACGGGACATAAGGTAGTAATGGTTGAACGATCACCATCGATAGGCGGACATATGTCTCAACTGTCGGAAACATTCCCCACGCTCGACTGCTCACAATGTATCCTGACCCCCAGGATGGTTGAAGTGGCACAACACCCTAATATTACATTATACACATACGCTGAGGTAGAGAGTGTAGAGGGATTCATTGGAAACTTTAAGGTAAAAATCAGAAAAAAGGCTAAAAGCCTTGATGAAAAAGTCTGCACCGGCTGCGGGTTATGCATAACCAAATGTCCGCAAAAGAAAATTCCCAACGAGTTTGAACAGGGAATGGGAATGAGACCGGCAATTTACATTCCATTTCCGCAGGCCGTTCCTAATAAGCCGGTAATCGACAGGGAGCATTGTACATATTATATTAAAGGTAAATGCAAAGTCTGTGAGATTGTCTGTCCCACAAAAGCAATAAGGTTTGATCAGCCCGATGAGATACTTGAACTTGAAATCGGAGCTATAGTTATAGCTACCGGTTTTGATATCAAGCATACAGATTTCTTCCCCGAATATGGTTATGGTAAGTATAAAGATATTATTGACGGACTCCAGTTTGAAAGACTGGCTTCTGCATCGGGCCCCACTACCGGAGCTATTCTCAGGCCTTCCGACGGCCAGGTGCCAAAGAATATTGTTTTTGTTGCCTGTGCCGGTTCGCGCGATCCGGCAAAAGGAATTTCTTATTGTTCAAAGATTTGCTGCATGTACACAGCTAAACATGCCATGCTCTATAAACACAAAGTGCATGATGG
>JAPLHL010000190.1 GCA_026389655.1 Chloroflexota bacterium | reverse complement strand
CAATGCGAGATCACTATAGATACAAATGACCTGGGTGATGGAAAAGTGCTGTCCGACAACCTGACAGTCAATGACAAATTCACCATACAGATCAAACCGGCAGTCGGCTCTACTATTACAGTAGAGAGAACACTGCCCGGGTCAATATCAGGGGTAATGGACCTCAATTAGGCCTGTACACTAAAAGGCCACCGACTAATAAAACTAAAGTCCGCGCAGGAATTCGGGCCTCAAAAGTGCAGGGTCTTTACTGGCAAGGATATTTTCCAACTGCTTGATTAGTTTTTCCCTGTCAGCCGGCAGGGTCCCTCTTATCGCATAATAATTCGAAGCATGCATAGAACTGAAGAAGCAGTTTGTAAATGTCGAGTTCTGGACTATCGTCTTCAATTCTTGTAGCGAAGTGAACGGAGTTACGAGATCAAATTCTCCCCTCTCATATGCCTTATAGAGCGGGGTCCCCGGGATCAATGTGAGGGTAAGGGCACCGGCAAAGTCCGGGTCCATCCGGGTTAATATCCTGGCAGTTTCCAGTGAGTGCTGCTGGCTTCCTTTGATACCACCAAGTCCAAGCAGTACAGTAACTGACAGTAGTATTCCCGATTCCTTTACCTTTTTGGCAGCCTCCACCATTTGTTCATGTGTGGCCCCTTTGCGTATCCGCTGCAGGACCTCATCGTCACCGCTTTCGACTCCCATGTAGAGTATGCCCAGCTTAAGGTCCCTCAAAGCTTTCAATTCATCAACACTGCGTCTCAGGATATCCTGCGGCGTAGCGTAGCTGGCAATACGTTCAATATACGGAAATTTTTGTCCCAGGTGCTGAAGAGCCTCCACCAATTTCGGATACGGGTAGACCAGGGCATCGCCATCCTGGAGAAACAGTTTTTTACCATTCCAGCGCCTCAGGATAATATAGACTATATCCGGTTGGCCAGGCACCATGATATGGTTATTCATATAAAGGTACATGGCGTCAATTTCCTGCTTTACGTCCTGCAGGTCCCTTACGCCAAGGTTTGTAAAAGAGAAGGCGCAAAAGGTGCAGGAGTTATTGGAGCAACCTGAAGTCAACGGCAGGTAATAGCTGTCATGCTCACTGGGCGGTCTTATTATTTCAGGCCTTTCAAATGCCATGCTCTTAATCCGTCACTAATCAATGTAGTTTTGCCACGTAGCTATCCAAAGGGACTCTCAGCGATTCCGCCACCGGTCCGCACTTGGCTTTGAGGCAGAAAAATATTTTGCCTTCGGCAGGCAACTCTTCCAGTGTTTCATAATAACCCATGCCCTTGGCGAAGACAAAATCTGCCGTTTTAAAAGCCTTCTTAAAACTATCCGACGCCTGTGTAAAATCTATACCAGGCGTGGCCGTTCCGGTGGTCATCACCTCGCCAACCTGTTTCTCAAGTCCCGCCCGGCGTATCTCATCCAGGGTAATATCATTCTGCACAGGTGATTCCTTGACAACGTAAATAACACTGCTAAATTTCCTCATCAGCTCCAACAATGGGATATCGAAGAATACCTCCCCTGCATTATCCGCCAGGTAAAGTATAAACCCGGACTTTTTCACCTTGCCTTCCAGGAGGGCAGAATCATCTATAACAAAGCTCAGTTTATTTTCTGTTATCTCTTTTTTCACATTTTCTATCGGCTTGAAAAAATCAATGGCATTGGCCAGCGCGGCCAACTTCAGGTACTCTTGAAAGTCCTCCCGGTAACTACCCTTTACGAGATCGAACAGCATGCGGGATTCTTCAATCTCGATATCCTTGGTCATGCGGTAGGGATCAGGGTTCCCTGTCACTTTTCTAATGACATCGTGCATGGCGGAAGCCACGACGATTGATATTGAACCTGGCTTCAGTTTTTCATGCAATAATTGCTCGGCCTTATTCCTCGCCTCTTCCCTGAGGCACTGGTCTTCGGTACCATTGTTCGAAGCCTGCACCGCCAGCTTTTGCAGGCAGCCATAACATTCAGTTGAAATTCTCACTGTGGCAATAACTCCGGCAATATAAACTGTACGCGATGGGTAA
>JAPLHL010000222.1 GCA_026389655.1 Chloroflexota bacterium | reverse complement strand
ACAACACAGGGTGAAAATTTCTGGAGAGGTGGCGACGTTCAAATAGGGGAAATAATGGAAAGTAAAGGCTTTTATTACGGTCAGCCTGGTTTTAATTATGGAAAGAGTATTGGATTGCCAGATTTCTACCAAGTTACTTATCATGAACATAATTACATCAAAGAAGCGTGGGGGAAGTATTTTGAGGTCGTTGATATTCAAACGCTAGGATGTGACAATGTTCAGGATACTGTATTACTGCGGAAGCGATCATAAGACCCAAAATTACGAGAGAGGATAAAGTAAGAATCAGGCTTTTCTCTAACCACGCATAGCTTTATTTAAGATAACGGAAACTTATAAAACTTCATGCTGTCTTGAAAGCTACACGACCGCGTATATCTCTGAACCATTTCCAAGCTTGCCCCCGACCCTCTTCTGCAATATTTTAGTCCTTATGTATTAAATATCAATAGCACCGAGTACGCCTCTCCCGGACATAGCTTTGCTAATTGCACAGTGAATGCCTTTTGTTCTACAAAATTCACTGTAAATTAGCTATATAGCATCACCGCAATAGTGGTCACTCCCACCCCTGGGGGGCTAGCGACGACCGACACCGCCTGTATGGTGTAACAAGCCAATTAGATGTACCTGCGTGCATTTGTGACTGCTAGGTGTGCGTTATTCTATAACCCGGATACTAACTATCATATATATTTCTACTATTCCCATCGGTTGTGCATAGGCGTATAATATCACCTTAGCGAGGCTTAAAAATAGCAACAAACATTTCAATGTTATAGATGTAATGCTCAGAGCTATATGAGGCAGCCCTTTTGCAGGAACTGCCAGTCGAGCAAACAGATAGGAGGAGCTATAATGGCGGAAGAACTATATGCAAGGCCCTGTAACATCTCTGATATTAACGCATGCAGTTTCTATCATTATATGGATTTGCCAGGATATGGGTTAGTAGGTAACCAGTGGGATTTGAGAGGAAAAGAAGAAGATTATCTCGGTCACATTAAATTGGAGGGCAAGACTGTACTGGAAATTGGAACTGCCAAATAACGCGTTTTGGTTTGCGCATAATGCGTTTAAATCGAAGGCAAGGATGGTCTATGGGACCGTTTATAAAATCCCCGATGCAATTGGGGAATTCGACATCTGCACTTTAGGTTCTATACTCCTCCACCTGCGCGACCCGTTTTTAGCGCTGCAGCAAGTTTCAGCGCATACTAAAGAGACCATCGTTATTACTGATATGCTGGAGAATTTAATTGAGAATAATGCTACCTCTATCCCTTCAAATAGGCGTTTAATGCGTTTTCTTCCCGATAGCGCAACTTGTGAGCCATGGGAAACATGGTGGCACATGTCACCTGAACTGGTGATAGAGTTTATTAAGATTTTAGGATTCAAAAACACCACTTTGTCTTATCATAAACAACTATACCAGAAAACTGCATGTGAGCTTTATACGATTGTAGGACATAGAAAAGACTGATTATCCACTGAGGATGATAACTGGTTTTATGACGTAGAGTTCCACAATTCGAGGAGATCGCTAAGGAACTGTCCCTTGTAGCTGGGCAAATTGGGATTCAAAAATGGCAGGGAAAAGAAGAATAAGGAAATTACATTAATCTAACCATATTTAAGATAAAGGAGACTTATAGAATTTCATACTATCATGGAAGCTGAAAGAGCTCGTATATCTCTTACCATCTCCAGGCTTTCCCAGCGACCTAACTCCTTGATGGTCATGGTATCGATCCCTGCTTTCCTTTACAGTACCGCAAAGATTCGCCTAAAGGTATGCGGGTTACAGGTTATTCCAGTGCGCTTTTCAAGACGGGCCAGCATTATGGCAATACCGCATTTAGTCATTCCCCATATATTCCCATCGGGATTATATTCACTTAACCAGTCTTTAAGGTATTTCTTTGACATTATTCCAAACGGCGCGAATGCAGTCTTACGACCTTTCCCCTGCACCCTGATAGAACGGCCCGTCCAGTTGATATCATCCAGCTTTATATTAGCTAATTCCGACAATCTAAGGCCACTTTCAACAAACAAAGCTATGATAGCTATATCCCTTATGTTATCAACTGCTCCAATCAGTTGATGTACCATGCTTTCGTCTAACGTCGGCATGATGGGTCTTCCCAATATAGGTGCGGAGATACTATTTATCGGATTAGAAAAACCAAATTCAGTATTCAGCCACCTGTAAAAAGTAGCCCTATAGCTGGCGTGTCTTGTGGACAATCCATTCACATTGGCAGGTATCGAGGCCAGGCATTTGTCGATGGTTGAAGTTTTCACCTTCAGATAATCAACATGTTTGATGAATTGACCCAATCTGTCTTCGTAGAATTCGATAGTCCTGCTACTGACACCCATAGACTGGCGTGATTGTAAAAATAACTGCAGGTAATCCGGGACTTTCTTTTCAGGTAGCAATTTGTTTAGCGCTTCAAGCAATTTCAAAGAAGCCGGTTTTTCACCATTAATGACCTTTGAAAAATAGGATTTATCGAAATTGGTCAACGCTGCAATCTGGGAAATGGTCATTTTGTTGACCATTTTAGCTATATCGTCCTGCCCTCCAAGCAGGGTGTCGCTGGTTCGAATCCCATCTCCCGCTCCAAAATGACCTGAAAAAGGGAGCGTCAGGGTGGTAGGCGATACGGTTCAAGTCAAATTTGGGCCGGTCTCATATTTTTAGAAAATTGGACTGAATCCCTGAAACTGGACAATTTTAACTGATCGTGCATACGGCCATTCACAATATCATTCTAATAATCGACTAAGTAAGTTACACTCGCAAAGAAAAGTCCGCTTTATCCAAGGTTAAATTAGGACTATAGTAAGGATCACTCGTTAATTTAGAGCCCCATTTTCCCTGCATATATTGTACTGCGGCGGCGAACCTGGCCTTTTCTTCATCGGATTCTGCAACACCCCTGGTCTTTTGCTCATAATGGTAAATCTCGCAATAGGGCGTCCAGGCCACAAGATAGCCTGCTTCCCTCACCTTCATACAATAATCAACATCATTGAAATCGATTATAAGCTCCTTTTCAAAACCGCCCACTTGTTTAAAGACGGCCCTCTTGGTCATCATACAGGCTGCCGTTACCGCGCTGAGATTATGGACCGCTGACAAACGGCGCATATATCCATCTGATTCACGCGGGAAATTACCGAATGCATTTGCCGCTACTCCTCCGATACCCAGTATTACACCGCCATGCTGCATGGTATTATCAGCGTGAATTAGTTTAGCGCCCACAATTCCGACATCTTCACGCTGGCAGAGCATCAGCATTTCCTCAATCCAGCCAGGTGCAATTATCTGCGTATCATTGTTAAGGAATACCAGGTAATCTCCTTTGCTTTTTT
>JAPLHL010000423.1 GCA_026389655.1 Chloroflexota bacterium | reverse complement strand
AGGGCAAAGCATTGCTATCCTTATACGGGATTCCTGTGCCGACTGGTAAAGTAGCTGAAACACCGGCCGAAGCTGGGCGGATCGCCTCGGAATTGGGTGGAAAGGTGATAGTCAAGGCCCAGATATACGCAGGCGGCAGGGGAAAAGCCGGCGGGGTGAAAATAGCTAATGACCACGACGAGGCGGAAAAAGTGACCGCGGGTATAATTGATACCCGGCTTGTAACGCAATACACTATGCCAAGGGGTGCCCCGGTGAGGAAAGTCCTGGTCGAGAAATTCATCGCACCTCAGCGTGAGCTTTATCTCAGCATTGTAATTGATAATGCTGCGCAGATGCCGATGATGATCGCCAGCTCAGCCGGCGGCATTGATATTGAAGAGGTCGCCGGGAAGAACCCTGAGAAGATACTGAAAGTCCATATCGACCCTATTACGGGATTCCAGGATTTCTCTGGACGCAAACTAGCCTACGGCATGGACCTCACCCCCGAGCAGGCCAGGGTGGCCGTTAAATTGATGTCGAACCTGTATAGACTTTTCCGGGCCAAGGACTGTTCCCTGGTGGAAATCAATCCACTTGCCGTCACAAAGGAAGGAGACTTAATGGCCCTGGATGCCAAGTTGACCTTCGATGACAGTGCATTATTCCGCCATGATGATATCAGACAGTACCACGACGCGGAACAGGATGATCCGTTCGAAGCCATCGCTAATGAACTGGATATCAAGAACTACATTAAGCTGGATGGCAACATAGGCTGCATGGTCAATGGAGCAGGGTTGGCCATGGCAGTGCTTGACCTCATAAGCTACGCCGGCGGGAAAGCGGCGAATTTCCTTGATATCGGCACAATAAATAATCCGAACCGGGTAGTCAACGCATTTCAAATATTTACTACCGATCCCAATGTGAAATCTGTATTAATCAATATATTCGGGGGTATTGCAAGGGCCGACGTCATGGCCCGCGGTATCATTGACGCCTATAACAAGATGGACATTAAGATTCCGGTTATTATCAGGTTGGCCGGGACGAACGTTACTGAGGGCAAACGGCTGCTGGCCGAATCAAAGATCAATTATATAGAAGCGGCGGATTTCTACGATGCGGCGCGTAAAGCTGTGGCAGCAGCCAGGTGAACTGGTTGTGTGGTTCGGCACTGAACAGTCAGGACAAAAAGGAGGCCCGGATTGAGTATATTAGTTGATGAAAACACCCGGTTGCTTATCCAGGGTATAACCGGCGGAGAGGGGAGCTTCCACGCCAGGAGATGTATGGAATACGGCACTAAAGTCGTAGCAGGCATGACACCCGGGAAAGGCGGCACTCAAATCTCGGATGTGCGCGTGTTTAATACGGTTGAGAGCGCTGTCAGGGAAACAGGCGCCAACGCCAGTATGGTTTTTGTACCTCCCGCCGGCGCTGCCGATGCCATTATGGAAGCTGCAGATGCAGGTATTCCGCTGATCGTTTGCATCACTGAAGGCATTCCAGTACAGGATATGATGCGCGTTAGGAATTATCTTGACCAGAAAAAGGTTCGATTAGTTGGTCCAAACTGTCCAG
>JAPLHL010000543.1 GCA_026389655.1 Chloroflexota bacterium | reverse complement strand
TACACCGCATTCGGCATTGTATAAGGCTAATCGGACAATGTCAAGGGAATTACATCTGTACCTGTAACTTTAAACCACACCGTCCGGCATACTCTTTGATCGTATTGATAATCGACGCTGCGGGAAGCATGATATTAACATTCCCCGGTGGGGTTTGCTCTAACCGCAGCCCCGCAAGCCAAAAGATCTCCTCTTTCTGAGGAAGCCTGCCGAGCACAGTTTTAATCGCGTCCACACCTGCCACGTGTATTTGCACCCAGCCAATCGGCGAGACAATATTTGCTTTAGGTATTATTTCTTCCAGCGTTTTGTCGCGGTTAGTGCCTGTAATCAAAGTGAAGTGCCATTGGTTGTCTTCTGACCACGAATATAGCTCGTATCCTTTCATGGAATGTGGAAGCTTATCTACTGTCGTTGCTGACGGTAGGTCGGTTAACTTACCGGCCTGCTCCAGCGATTCCATCACTTCTGCATTATTCCTGGGGTCTTCACCACCGTAAAAAGAGGATGAGGGGTAACCCAGATCAAGCTTAATAATCTTCGGCTCCTGAGATTTGAATGGCTTCCAGATAGTGACGCCGTCAAACGAGATAGATGAAATGGGGGTCCAGAAGGCCCCCCAGTAGATGGGTTTCCTGTCGACGCAAACTACGAACGACTTGCCTCTAACCGGTACTTCGAGGCTGGAAATTCGGTCAAAAGCGTTTGCAGTGAGGGTAATCTGGTGTGTATTGGCATTATACTCGGTGATATCATCCATTCCGATAACAGGCTGTTCTGTGATGTCGATGTGGCTTAGGGCCGGCATCTGCGCAGGGGGAATATCCCCTTTGGTCAGGTAAACGGCAAATCCTTCATGGCCCTGGGCAGAACAACTGCTTGATATGAGAAAAACGCAGACTATGATGATAGTGAGTTTTGTATGGATATGGCCGAATAACCTTTTCATCAGGCCGGACAGGCCGGCGAAGCCCCAGATGTGCTGGCTGTCGTCAGGTATGGTCTGACGTATTAACCCTACGATTTTTTCCTGCATTTGTCCTTGCGTAGCCTCGTGTTATTCTACAAAATCGCACTCATTTTCCTTAAAGCATAGCTGGTTTCTTTCGGATTATGCAATATCAGGTAGTGCTCTTCTTTTGGAGAAATCCTTTGCATTCCACTGGTATAATAGTTTGAATAAATAATAGGGAGGTTCGCCGATGTCCGTTGCGAAGATTGGTGATATCAACTTATATTACGAGGTTCACGGTGAAGGGGAGCCTTTGCTTTTGATCATGGGCTATGGATCAAACTCTGGCCACTGGTTCGTCATTCGTGACAGGCTGGCCAAAGAGCACCAGTTAATAATGTTCGATAACCGCGGCACGGGGAGGAGCGATAAACCCGATATACCGTACACTGCAGAGATGATGACCGGGGATATTATCGGCTTGCTTGATGCCATAGGAATTGGCGCGACGAATGTTTTCGGTGTCTCCATGGGTGGCATGATTGCACAGGAGTTTACTCTCCGCTATCCCGGGCGGGTAAAGAGACTTATCCTGGGTTGCACTTCCTGTGGAGGGTCTAATGCCGTCAGGTCTACCCCCGAGGCAACGGCGTTTCTTTTCGACCCGGAACGGGCCAAACTTACGGATGAAGAGAAAGCTTACTCTACCATTCCGTGGCTATGGAATCAGGATTTCATCGATAAGCATCCGGAGGCCGTTAAGCGTTATGTGGCTACCACCACGGAACATCCCACACCGCCTTACGCATATATGTGCCAGGCGAAGTTCGTCCTGACTTTCGACAGCTATGACCGGTTGCCGGAGATTCAAGCGCCGGCACTGGTTATCTGCGGCGCTCAGGACCGGCTGATACCGTCTGAAAACTCACAGATATTGGCCTCTAAAATAGTCGATTCCGAGCTGGTAATACTGGAAAAGGCCGGGCACGGATTTATCTCGGACTCAGCGGAAGAAAGCAGTAAAATAATCCTCCAGTTCTTGAAGCGGCATTGAAAAGCGCCGGTGGACAATTAAATGACATGAGGGGACA
>JAPLHL010000426.1 GCA_026389655.1 Chloroflexota bacterium | reverse complement strand
ATGCAGCATGATCTCACTGCGATCGAGGCTGATACTGAGTCCGGGCGAAAAAGATTCCATTCGCTGCCTTCTATGCAATCGATAAAGGACGGAATTAGGCAGCGCACGCAGAAGGATGCAAACCTGTTTACCACTGGTAATCTCAAGCCTGCAATTCAATAGATGACATTGTCTGCTGATAACCAGACTGCTTTTCTTCGCACCATTCTGAATTTAGAAGTCAAAAACGGGTATGCCGATAGGGCTGTTATTGGCGGTCTCGACAAGTATATCCGTAAATGGTCCGCAGATAACTTACAGGGCCCTGCTGCTGCTTCTATAAACGCGCCGCTAAGAGTCTTATTGTCTGGTGCGGACTACGCCGGTAGAAGCAGGGAGCAGCGTGAAGTATTGGTGCGTGAAGTGCTAAGGGAGTTGGAACAGCCGGCTGGCGTGAAAAAGCAGGTCCTTCCAAAAGGACAGCGAAAAGCGCCTGCCCGGATAGTGAAACCGGCTCCTGCGGTGTCTTCTGAAGCATCTTTGGACGAATCTATCGCTGTGGTAAGAGGTAGTGGCGATAGTATGGCCAAAAAGTTGGCAAAATTGGGGGTCTACAGCGTCAGGGACCTGCTCTATTTCTTTCCCCGCAGGTTTATGGATTTCAGCAAGCGCACAACGGTATCAGCCCTGGAAACCGGCAAATATCAAACGGTCTTTGTTAACATATGGGAAGCTAATGTGACCATGTTCGGCCGCATGAAGGGCAGTGAAGCGGTACTGGGCGATGAAACGGGTAATATCAGGGCGGTCTGGTTCAATCAACCGTGGGTGGCCCGCCAGTTGAAGACCAACTCGCGCATTGCAGTGAGCGGACGGGTAACTGAATTTGGCTACAGGCAAGTGTTTGAAAATCCCGAATGGGAGTTGATTGAGGATAAGGAGTTGATGCACACTGGCAGGCTGGTGCCCGTGTATCAGCTTACGCAGGGTCTGTTTCCACGGCAGGTCAGGTCTGTAGTTAAGAATGCTTTGGATGCTTATCTGGGGCGTACCCCGGAGTTTTTACCCCAGGCCGTCCGCCAGAGATGCGGCTTGATCGGGCTGCAGCAGGCTATTAAGCAGGCGCACTACCCGGCGGATTATGCGTCGCAGGACCTGTCCAGGAAACGGCTTGCCTTCGACGAATTATTTTTATTGCAGCTTGGCGTGCTGGATAAGAAGCGCGAATGGCAGGAAGATCAACCCGGCCACAAATTTCTTATTAATAGCGAAAGTCTCGAAAAATTTATAGGCTCGTTGCCCTTTACACTGACGGAAGCGCAGCGAAAGGTGACCCGTGATATCTGCGATGATTTAGCCAGGGATGTCCCCATGTCCCGCCTGCTGCAGGGTGATGTTGGCAGCGGTAAAACGGTGGTGGCCACTATTGCCTTGTTGGCTACTGTAGAGAACGGTTACCAGGGGGCTTTGATGGCGCCGACCGAGATACTTGCAGAACAGCATTTTGCTACCCTGTACAAGCTGTTGTCTGCCGTGGCAGGCGAAAGTTCCAGGCACGATAATATATATACATTTGAACATGTTTTTCCATTTGACATAAATGTTGCACTTCTTACCGGCAGCTTGAGTGCGAAAGAGAAATCTGCAATCTACGAGAAAATAAAGGCTGGAGAAATCAATATCCTCATAGGCACGCATGCCTTGATTCAAAAAGGAGTGCACTTCTCGAAACTGGGGCTGGTGATCATCGACGAGCAGCACCGCTTTGGCGTACTGCAACGCACAGCCTTACGTCAAAAGGGCTTCAATCCTCATTTGCTGGTTATGACTGCTACCCCGATACCCAGGACGCTGGCGCTGACCCTCTACGGCGACCTGGATATATCTACCATAAATGAAATGCCTCCGGGAAGGCAGCCCATTAAGACGCGCTGGCTGACTCAGAATGACCGTGAACGCGCCTCTAATTTTATACGTAAACAGGTGCTGGAAGGCCGGCAGGCTTTTATAATCTGTCCGCTGATTGAAGAATCCGAGAACCTCGAGGTCAAAGCTGCTGTTGCTGAATATGAAAGGTTGTCGAGCGGGATATTTCCTGATCTGAAGCTGGGGCTGCTGCATGGCAAAATGAAAGGGGCGGATAAGGAAAAGGTCATGAGCGGTTTCAAGGCGGCTAAACTGGATGTTCTGATTTCCACGTCCGTTGTAGAAGTGGGTATTGATGTGCCGAATGCAACGATCATGCTGGTCGAGGCCGCCGACCGTTTCGGGCTGGCGCAATTGCACCAGTTCAGGGGAAGGGTTGGCAGGGGCGACAAACAAAGTTATTGCCTGCTGCTCTCTGAAAATCCTTCGGAATACGGCCAGGAGCGGCTAAAAGCCATAGAAGAGATAAGCGACGGGTTTGCGCTGGCTGAAAAGGACCTGGAACTCCGCGGGCCGGGTGAGTTTTTCGGTACGCGCCAGAGCGGTTTGCCTGATCTGAAGATGGCCAGGCTGTCCGATACACAGCTCCTCGAGGTCGCACGGAGGGAAGCCCGGACGTTATTTGCAAAAGATCCGGGGTTAGAGCACCCTGAAAACAGGCTTTTGGCCATGGAATTCGATAGAATCTGGCATAAAAGGGTGGAAAACGATTAAAATAGTACTTTCTGGTCTAATAAGTTAAACATCGCGGCGTTTATTACGGGGGATAATATGTCATTCAGAATACAACTGGCTGAGACACTCGAGCAGGCATTTGCCAGGGCCAGGGAACAGGGCCTTCTGGGCAATGCGAATTTGCCTGAAATAATGATAGAACGGCCGGCCAAACCGGAACATGGCGACTATGCCAGCAGTCTGCCTCTCAAGCTCGCGCGTCTCACCGGTATGAAACCGATGGACATTGCTGAAATACTTATAAAAAATATCCCCTCGGCAAAAGATATCGAAAAAATATCCGTGGCAAAACCCGGTTTTATTAATTTCACAGTTAGCAAGGAATGGTTGGCCGCGCAGGTGGATATCATCTGCGCTGACGGCGAAGCATACGGTAACAGTAAGTCAAACAACCGGAAAGTCCAGATAGAATTTGTCAGCGGCAATCCTACCGGCCCTTTGCATGTAGGCCATGGGCGGGGTGCAGTTCTGGGGAGTACGCTTGCCAACGTGTTAAAAGCGGCAGGCTATCAGGTATTCACAGAGTATTATATTAATGATGCAGGCAGTCAGCTTGAGGCCTTTCACCGGTCGCTTTACGCCCGTTATAAGCAGCAGTTCGGGCAGGAAGCTGAGGTCCCTGCCAATGGTTACCACGGCCACTACATGATCGATCTGGCCCTTGAACTGAAAGAAACACATGGCGAGAAGTTTCTGAACATGCCGGAGGAACAGGGTATAGCTGAGATTGGCAAAATAGGTATAGTAATGGTCATGGGAAAAATTAAAGAAGACCTGTCTATTCTTCGTGTGGAGTTTAATGAGTGGTTCAGCGAGCAAAGCCTTTTTAAAAGCGGCCAGTTTGACCGGACGATGAAGAGGCTGAAGGATGGCGGCTATATAACGGAAAGAGAAAATGCGACCTGGTTTGCGTCTTCCTCCCTGGGAGATGAGAAAGACAATGTTTTGATACGCACAGATGGCACTCCTACGTATTTTGCGTCTGATATAGCCTATCACTATAACAAGTTCATAGACAGGAAATTCGATGATGTAATAGACATATGGGGCGCCGACCACCAGGGCCATATCACCCGTATGAAAGCGGTCATGACTGCCCTGGGAATTGATCCTGACAGGTTGGAGATTATGATTTGCCAGTTGGTGACATTGCGCCGGGGCCAGGAGATAGTGAAAATATCCAAGCGGAGCGGCGATATAATAAGCTTGCGTGAAGTATTGGATGAAGTAGGGCCGGATGCCTTCCGTTTTGTTTTCCTTTCCCGCTCTGCGGACAGCCAGATGGATTTTGATCTTGAATTGGCTATCAAGCAATCTGCCGATAACCCGGTTTATTATGTGCAGTATGCCCATGCACGGATTAGCAGTATTCTGAAAAACGCTGCGGAGAAGGGTATCGGTTTTGATGCCGGCGATGTAACCCTGTTAACGTCCGAACCGGAATTAACATTAATACGTCACATGACACGGATATCAGAGGTCATCGAGACTGTGGCGGCTACCCATGGGCCCCATCTGCTGCCATTCTATGCGCAGGACCTGGCAACTGTTTTTCATTCATTTTATAAGCTATGCAGGGTCATTTCCGACGATGGGGAATTGACTAATGCCAGGCTCAAGCTTGTTAAAGCTGCCCGCATTGTGCTGGCCAAGACACTCCACTTGATGGGAATGACAGCTCCGGATAATATGTGACCCCGGCAGTTTGCTTATCAGTTTGTAGCTAAGTTACTTTTGTGATAACCTTTTAGCTTGTTATGAAACAGAGAGTATTTTCAGGAGCACGCCCAACCGGACGCCAGCATATAGGCAACTATATCGGCGCCATCGAGAACTACGTTAAACTGCAGGAAAAATACAATTGTGTTTACTGCATAGTTGACATACATGCGCTTACTACGCTTGAGAGCACGTCTGAACTGCAGCAGAATATCTTCGAGATGACTCTTGATTGGCTGGCTGCAGGCATCGATCCTAAAAAGTCCATCGTCTTTGTTCAGTCACATGTTCCGGAGGTGACCGAGTTGTTCACCTTCCTGGGGATGGTAACTCCTCTGGGCTGGCTCTTAAGGGTACCTACTTTTAAAGAGAAAGCCAGGATGCAGCCTCAAAATGTTAACTATGGCCTGGTTGGTTACCCGGTCCTGATGGCTGCGGACATCATGCTCTATAAGACTGATTTGGTGCCGGTGGGTGAAGACCAGCTGCCGCATCTTGAAATGACCCGCGAGATAGTCCGCAGGTTCAATTTCCTGTTCGGAGACACGTTCCCTGAACCGAAGGCCAAGCTTACTAATTATCCCATGGTACTGGGGTTGAACGGCGCCCAGAAAATGGGTAAATCCTATAACAATCATATTGAATTGGCGGCCACTCCCGCTGAAACGCTGGAAAAGATAAAGACAGCGGTCACGGATCCTGCCCGACAGCGCCGCAATGACAAAGGCCATCCTGATGTCTGCAATATCTTTAGCCTGCATAAATTCTTCAATGTAGACAGGGTGCAGGAAATAGAAGTGGAGTGCAAGGCGGCAGGTATCGGTTGTGTAGATTGTAAGAAGTTGCTTGCAGACGGAATTAACAGGGCCCTTCACGGCTTCCGTGAGCGCAGGATTGCACTGGCCAAAGACCCTGATCATATTTACGACATCCTGTCTGATGGCGCCGGCCGGGCGCAGGCAATTGCTAAAGAGACCATCATGGAAGTAAAGACGAAAATGGGTCTTATCAGGCATGCCTGACCGTTATACCCGGCTTCTGCCCGTGTCCTCTCATGAAAAATCCGCATACGCTGTGGCACGTTATGCTGCAGTTGAAGCCGGGGGAATCCTGAAGGCGCGTTTCGGTTTACATAATGACATAAAGATCAAAGGTAAACGAAACATTGTTACAGAGGCGGACCTCCTTTCTGAAAGCAAGATAATCGCAACAATTCATGATGAGTTTCCGGGGCATGCAATATTGTCTGAGGAGTCAGGCGATAACATGATGAAAAGTGAGTACACCTGGATCATCGATCCTCTGGACGGTACAAACAACTACCATTTTGGCATTCCTTTTTTCTGCGTGAATATCGCACTGGCCAGGCAAGGGGAAGTGGTGATGGGTGTTACCTATGACCCTATGCGAAATGAAATGTTCCACTCGGTTAAAGGCAAGGGTGCTTATCTGAACCGGAAAAAAGTTGTTGTGTCGGATATTACGAAGCTTGGCGAAGCGGCAGTGGGTGTGGACCTGGGATACGTTCCTGAACGCAGTGAGGAGATGCTTTCGATTGCCGGCAGGTTGTGGACGCAGGTACATTGCTTGAGATTAATGGGTTCTTCATGTCTTGGCTTAGCTTATGTGGCCGGCGGCAGGCTTGGTATTTATTTTCATAAATATCTGTATCCCTGGGACATGGCTAGTGGCCTCCTGTTGGTTCGCGAGGCGGGTGGCCTGGTGATCAACTCCCACGGTAAGCCGGCTACAATTAAGGATAATTCCATAATTGCTTCGAACAGCGTGCTCTTGGGCAAGTTTACACGCTGGCTGAATGTGCAATAGACTTTAGGTAATTATCCCTTGGCAATAAATAGGAGGTTTGAGTGGATACGAGTAGCTTGATTATTATGGCAATAGGAGCAGTATTGATTGCTGTTGGAGTACCCTTGTTTTCTATTGGAAGGTATCTTTCAGCACCAGAGGATAAAAAGAAACAAAAAGCACGTGGTATAAAAGTTATTGGCATATTTTGGATGGCAGTAGGAGTGCTAATTTATATAGGGGTGCTTATCTTTAGAGTTTTTAAGGTAATTTAGTAATTAATTCTATTACTTGCTTACAAGGGATAATTACGAAACTCTATTTTCGGTGCCGCTCCAGGAATTTCCCGATTCTTCTAAGTGCTTCCTCGATTTCGGGCATGGAGGTTGCATAGCAGCAGCGTATATAACCTTCGCCGTGCTTGCCGAACACATGACCCGGCACTACGGCTACCTTCTCTTCCTTAAGCAGAGCTTCCGCAAATTCTTCCGACGTCATCCCCGTTGATTTGATTGACGGAAAGGCGTAGAAAGCCCCCTTGGGTTCAAAGCAGGAAAGCCCCAGGTCATGGAACCCTCTTACGATCACCCTGCGGCGTCTGTCATATTCCGCCAGCATATCTTCTACTTCCTGGTTATTGCTCTCTTTCAAGGCTTCTATTGCTGCCATCTGTCCCATGATAGGAGCGCACATCATGGTATATTGATGCACTTTCATCATGGCTTCAATGATCTCAGCATTGGCCGCAACGTATCCGACACGCCAACCGGTCATGGCGAATGCCTTGGAAAATCCTCGGATTAGTATGACCCTGTCCCTCATGCCGGGTAAACTGGCCATGCAGGTATGCTCGATATCATAGGTTAAGCGGGCATAAATTTCATCAGAGACAATAAGCAGGTCATGCTCAATGGCGATCTTGGCCAGTTCTTTCAGCAGTTCCCTGGGCATGACGGCGCCGGTAGGATTTGCAGGGAAGCTTAATAGGATTGCCTTTGTTTTCGGCGTCAGGTATTTGCGGACGTCATTGGGCATCAGTTCGAAATTGTTTTTTTCAAAAGTTGGTATCTGTACGGGCACGCCGCCGGCCATGGAAACGCATACCGGGTAGGCCACATAGTGTGGGTCAGTCATTATCACTTCGTCACCCGGATTAATAATGGCCCTGAATGCCAGGTCCAGCGCTTCACTGCTGCCGGTGGTGATCAGTATCTCGCCGTGCGGGTTATAATCGATTTTATAAAACCTCTTTAAATACTGGGATATCGATTGGCGCAGCTCAATCATTCCCCAGTTAGAGGTGTACATTGTGAAGCCTTTTTCGATAGCGAAGATCCCTGCCTCGCGGATTGGCCAGGGCGTAACGAAATCAGGTTCGCCCACGCCCAGCGAGATGGCCCCCTCCATCGAGGCAAGAAGGTCAAAATATTTTCTTATGCCTGATGGTGAAATGTCATGGACTTTTTGTGATATATAATCTCTTTTAATTCCAGTCTGTTTTATATCTTTAGACATGTTCCCTCTCCTATGGAATAAATTGATGGTTTGGAACTAAGCCACCAGTCCCAGCCGTCTGGGTTCTCCTTCATCCTCCAATACTACGCCGTCCTCCTTGTATTTCTTCAGGATGAAGTGAGTTACCGTGCCCTGCACGCTATCCATAGGCGCCAGCTTTTCAGATACAAACAAAGCAATTTCCTGCATTGTTTTTCCCTCTATTATGATGGCCAGGTCGTACGTGCCTGAAGCCAGGTAGACCGATTTTACCTGTGGGAAGAGGTAGATGCGCTCGGCTATCGCCCCGAAGCCCACGTTTTTCTGGGGCACAACTTTAACTTCCACCATTGCCCAGACATGCTCTTCCCCCGCCCTGGCCCAGTTGATGACTGTTTTATATTTGACGATGGTGCCGTCTTTTTCGGCCTTCTTTATTATCTTTTGCACTTCGCCAACGGGAACACCGGTCATATTAGCGACCTGATCAGGGGTCAGCCTGGCATCTTTTTCCAGTGCCTCAAAAATCTTAATTATATTCTCCATAACATACTCCTCACGCAGCCTTATTCCAGGTTAACAAATTATATCAAAATGTATCAGGTAATCGTAATTTCTATGGTGAAACGTCCGGAAATTAAGGATAATAGTCAGGCAAGTACGGGTTTTTTCTTGTTCCAGGCTGTTGCCTGCTCATAAGTAAAAGCTGCCCTGAGCAAGGCTTCTTCCCCGAAATATGTGCCGATTATCTGCATGCCCACCGGTAAACCGTTCACGAAACCTGCGGGAATTGAGATAGCCGGGACCCCCGCAATATTGATTGGGAGGGTACATAGGTCGCTCAGGTACATCTGGACCGGATCGTCGGTCTTTTCACCTATTTTGAAAGCCGTCGTAGGGGATGTGGGTGTAACCAGGACGTCATACTGTGTAAAAGCTTTCTCGAAGTCACGCCTGATAAGTGTGCGGACTTTCTGCGCTTTCAGATAATAAGCGTCATAATATCCCGCGGACAGCGCGTAGGTCCCCAGCATAATCCTTCGCTTTACTTCCGCCCCGAATCCGAATTGCTTGGTCTTTTCCATCGATTCAAACATATTTGTCGAATCTCTGTAAGAATACCCGTACTTTACACCGTCGTAGCGGGCCAGGTTGGCGGAAGCTTCTGACGGGGCAAGTATATAATATGCTGCCAGGGCGTACTTGGTATATGGCAAAGATACATTCCAGTCAACCTTCGCACCCAACTCTTCCAGTTTCTTGATCGCTGTTTCAAGCGCTGACCGCACTTCGGGCTGCATCCCTTCCACAAAATATTCCCTGGGTACGCCGATTCGCAGGCCTTTTATATCGGCCTTCAATGATTTTGTATAATCGGGAACTTCACAGGGAACGGTTGTAGAGTCACGCTTGTCATGCCCTGAAATCACGTTCATAACCAGTGCGCAGTCCGTGACGTCTTTGGTGATCGGGCCTATCTGGTCCAGCGAACTGG
>JAPLHL010000547.1 GCA_026389655.1 Chloroflexota bacterium | reverse complement strand
CTGCGCTCTCACTCTTCATTTCATCAATGAGTAAACTTAGCCAGCGTGGGTTGCAATTGAAACCCATTGCGAAAATAGCGCTGGCCTTGAGTTTTGGATCGTCGCTGTAATAGTAGTCCTCGATATAACCATTAACCGGTTCCTGGTGAAAGCATGCGATAGCTTCTAAAGCATGGCGTCGAACTGCATCATCCTCTTTTGGTCTCTCCAGGACTCCCATGAGGGCATTAAATATTTCCTGACCGATAATTTCTGGAACATCGCCGTATTCCGCCATGAGGGCAAGCTTGCCCAGGGCACGGGCGGCGGTTGTCCTGACCTCTACCGAATCATCGGATTTCAAAACCCTGATAATGGGCCTGGCATTAACGTACTTATCTTCCATTTCCAGGCCTTCCACGGCTTTTATCCTGATGTTATCTTGCGGATCATCCAGTCCGATCTTAAATACCCCGGTAAAATCCAGTATGAAGTCGTCTTCGCTGAGACTAACCATTTTTGATATAAGTTGCAGCCGTTCTTTGAGATCCGCCTTTTCCCAGGCTTTTCTGAATTTTGCCAGGTTATCCTTATTCAGGTCGGATAGTACGGCGACATCTGAATTGAGCAGATCGCGACCCGGATGAAATACCTTATCTATAACTTCCCCAACTTCACGCTCTTTAGTATCCATTTAATCCTCCTCGTCCTCCTCGTCTTCCTCTTCCTCGAATTCTTCTTCATCTTCAGGCGCAGGCCATATTGGCCTTGTGTACCGGTCTATATACTCGCCCATGGCCTGGGCAGCCAGTCTTTTCATCTGCTGGTCTGATTCTTCAGCTATTTTGGCCAGGTCGTTCAAGTCGATCTCGATCTCCAGTACTTTAAGCAGCACTTTCATTACAGCGAGGGCTGCCTTGGGATTTGGTATTCTCGTGGTGTAGGATGGGACTTCCCCAAGCAGACATATGCCCTCCATACCTCTTTCCCTGGCGACACCCAGCAAAAGGCCGTTCAGACCGGCGATCTGCAATTTGCCGCGAAGAACAATTTCGAATTTCTTGAGAAAGTTGATTAGAGATGAGTCCGTCGCTACTCCCCAGACTTTCGGCAGTTCAGTATGGTGTATCTTGGCGATAGCAGCTGCAAATGTGTAAATCCGCTGTACTTTGAATTTTTTAGCTATGTCAAGAATGAAATTGGCCAGATCGTAACCCTTGAAAGTCGGCTGTTCATCGCTGATGAAAAAAAGGATGTCCTTTTTACCTGTTGGGTTATGCCAGTAGTAGAACTTGCCCTCAGGGAACTGGGGTTCTTCTACAATATTATCTTTTACCATGACGCCGATCGGGTCGAAAAAGGTGAACGGTTCGATCTCACCGATCTCCTCTGCCCCCAGCTTTTCCCTGAGATAACGCGTAACTATCAGGGCCAGGTTGCCGATGCCTGGCCATGCTGCTACCAGGTCACATGCTTTTGGCCGTGGTTCTTTGCGAAAATTTACTATTTTTTTCATCTGGTTATTTTGATGAGACGGAGATAGCCGGGCAGTAAATGCTCGGCGTGTCAACGTAACCGCCAATCCATCTTGAATCGTTGCCCATGGCAGAGATTTCTTTTAACAGTTGATAAACATTCCCAAAGACCATTGTGTCCTTTACGCGGCCCGTGATCTCCCCATTTTCGATTTTGTAACCGAGCAGGACATTTCCGCTGAAATCGCCATTCAGGATATTTCCCTGCTCTGCACCCATCAATTGCTCTATGATTAAGCCTTCTCTTATATCCTTTACCATATTTTGTAATGATGTATCGCCTCCATCGATGACAAGAGCATGAGGTGCGGGCGACGGCATTCCCCCGTTACGGTTTCCATTTCCAGTGCTTGTGACGCCTGCCAGCGAAGCAATGCGCAAATCGTAGTAAAACTGAGTTACACAGCCATGATCGATAAGAGTGTTCTTTCTGGCTGTAATTCCTTCATCATCAAAGGGTGTACTACCCGGCTGGAAGGGTAGGGTGGGATCGTCGCTGAACGAGAACTTACTATCCAGAACCGTTTGACCCTTCTTGTCTTTTAAAGGGGAAGCGCCATCGAGGACCATCTTGCCGCTCAGCGCAGAAATCAAAGGCGCAATCAGTGCGCCGGATACCCCGTAGGGAGTAAAAATCACCGGGTATGTCCCCGATTTAATGGTTGCATTGTTACGGGCCAGATCCAGTTGCCTGATAATCTCAAGTGTTATCGAATCGTGTTCTATAACGGGGTGGCAGGAAGTCCTTATGTCCCCAACATAAAGAATGTCTCCATTTCTCACCAGCATTCCATCGATGCTTATGCCGGAATTAGTGCGTTTATAACTCGCAGACGCGCCGCTTGTGTTGGCAATCGAAAAAGTGGCTGTGCCATGCGATACGCTCCCTTCGCAAATTATTCCAGGGGTGTTATCGCAGACCGCTTTAATAACTGTTTCTCCGAGCGAAACCATGCTGTCTATGCTGATCTGCTGGACATCCTGGTCGTATACTTCCACATTTCCGTAGGATTGGCCGGAAGGAAATTCGAAGTTGACCTCGTAACCGAATTGGCTGGTATCGAGCGCCATTTTTACCAGCTCTTCAGGCTCTATAACGCCGCTGGCCTGTGCAAAGCCCACTTTGCCGTTCTTGACTAAGCGCAATGCTGTGGAAGTCGATTCCTTGGTTTGTATCTGCTTCAGGCGGTTAGCTTCGAATTGTACAGGAGTTCTCCTGGAACTAACCTGGAATACTTCGGCAGCTTCGGCCAATTTACGTGCAATTGACAGTATCCTTTCCACTCACTTCCCTCCAACCAGGCAATTCCTGATTCGGATGTGTGGACTTCCATTGGAAACCGGCAATGGCGATTGACCGGCTTTCCCGCACCCTCCCCCCTGGTTCATATCCAGATCGTTGCCTATGGCGTCGATATTATCCAGCGTTGTAAAAACGTTACCTGAAAGCACGACAGGCTTGATCATCTCGGCTATCTTCCCGTCCCTGATCATATAGGCTTCGCCTGCGGAGAAAGTGAACATCTCCAGGCTGGTAGTGCCGCCGTACCAGTCCTTTGCATATACACCTTCCTTGATTCCGCTGATCATCTCATCAAAAGTTGTGGCACCGGGTTCAATATAAGTATTCGTCATCCGAACGATGGGCGGGAAAGTGTAGTTGATCGCCCGGGCGTTGCCTGTTGGTTTCTCTCCCATTTTGGCTGCGGTTTCCCTGGAATGAAGCCGGCTATTTAACACGCCTTCTTTGATAAGATATGTTTTAGTTGCCGGTGTTCCCTCATCATCATATTTAAAACTGCCGCGGTAACCGGGTACGGCGGCCCCATCTACAATATTCAGGTGTTTTCCTCCGAACTTGCGGCCGAGTACCATTACCTCTCTCAGTTGCGGGTTCTCATAGATATGGTCGGCCTCCGAGAGGTGACCAAAGGCCTCGTGGACGAAAACCCCGGCCAGTATGGGATCCAGCACTATTGTATAAGTTCCCCCTTCAACGCGTGGGGCGGATAGCAGGGCGACGGCGCGGCGGGCGATATCACGGGCTTCTTCCTGCAGGTTCTCCACCGTCGAAAAATCACCTTTGCTGCCGATGCTTAGACCCACCTGCTGTACATCGACGTCACGGCCGGCGATGGCAGACAGCCTTAAATTCAAGTCAATACGGCTTTGTTCTATATATGTCCCCTCTGACGTCGCCAGTGCAACCTTTTTCTTGCTGTCGCCATAGCTGATGCTTGTCGTCTTTATTTCAGGTGTATCCAGCATCAGCCGGTTGTACTCGTCCAGTAATCTCTTTTTCACCGCCAGTGATATCTCCAGCGGGTTTTTCTTGAAACTGGCTTCGACAACGTCAACAACCGGCGTAACCGGGCTGAATTTACTTTCCTCTTTGCCCACATGCCTGGCTTGTTCAATTGCGAGCGAGACATGTTCAGCCAATTTTTCGAGATTGTTAAAGCTGACGAATCCCCATCCTCCGCGCACCAGCGCTCTAACATTACCACCTGTGCTAGAGCTTCTGCCTGCTTCTTCAAGACGTTCCCCGCGAAAAATAAGCCGGCTTGAGCTGCTTTCATCAAGGCGGATTTCTATGTAATCTGCTTTTTGCCCTCTAAGAGCGGAAAGAAGTTTTTCCTTCATAACACTTGCCCGGTTATCAATTTTAGCAGATAAATTCAATATGTGTGAAAGTAACAACCAACTTATAAACGGAATACATATAATTACTGATTGACAGTAGCTGAAATCAGCGATAAGATGACACGGTCATAGAAAGAGCAGTGAGTGGGAACCTGATTCATTAAGAGGTAAACATGATTTTCCAGGTTTTTGTGCTTATTGTACTGCTTGTCTTTGCGCTTAACCTTACATCCAATCTTATAGCATTAAAAAGACCGTCGAAATTCGCAGGAATTCCTGATCCGGTACCTTTTGTGTCAATACTTATCCCGGCCCGTAATGAGGAGACCAATATCTGTAAGTGTGTCCTTTCATTAATTCACCAGGACTATGCCAACTTTGAAATAGTTGTTCTTGACGATAATTCAACTGACAATACCGCTGCAATTATTGCCGCAATGCAGAAAAATACCTCGCACCTGCGTCTTATACATGGCAAGCCGCTTCCTGCCGGGTGGGCCGGCAAGCCATTTGCCTGTCACCAATTGGCCGCCGAAGCCGCCGGATCATGGCTGTTGTTTGTGGATGCTGACACGGTACACGAGCCCTTCATGTTGAGGAGCGTAATAGCTATGGCCTTGCAGCAGAAGCTATCATTGCTATCCGGTTTACCTCGTCAGGTTACATCAGGTTGGCCGCAGAAGATAGTAATGCCGCTCATGTATTTCATTTTGTTGAGCTGGTTTCCTATATGGTTTCTCAATAAGACCAGGAAACCCTGGCCAACCCTGGCAATCGGGCAATTTATGCTCTTTCCAAAAGAAGAGTACTGGAAGGTGGGAGGACATGCCGCAGTCAAGACGAGGATAATAGAAGATGTCTGGTTTGGGGCGGAGATAAAAAAGGCAGGCGGACGGTTTATAGCGGCGGACCTGTCAACGATTATGTCGACGGACATGTATAAATCCGTGGAGACCATGAGTGAGGGCTGGGGTAAATGGATTTATTCGGTTATGGCCTTGTCCCCGGTAGCCCTTATTGCTTTCTTTGCTGCCGCTTACCTCTTCTTTCTTGCACCCTATTTCTGGCTTGTACACAGTTTTATGCTGGACTCCGGGCCTTCAGACTGGAAATTCATAGTCCTTGCCCAGGTAATTGTGTTATTGCTGATGCGCTGGGCGATAGACCATCGCTTCAGGGAGCCGACAGGGTCGTTTATCTTCCATCCGCTCGGCATTATTTTTCTGGTGCTTGTTGCTATTTATTCGGCTGCACGCCGGGCTATAGGTGCAGGGGTCGCCTGGAAGGGCCGTGTCTACGATGGCAGGTCTCAAATAAAGTAGTCTCAACCGGGACGTTGTTCACCAGTGCGGGATTTACTGAATTTGAATGGACTTTTAGGGTTAGCCGTTATATACTTTCAGCGGAGGTAGACCAATGCAGTCCAGCCTCATCGGCAAAATCGAAAAAGCCAAGCGCTACGCAGAGCAACCAGAACGTGTTACCATCTCCAATTTCACAGCCGTATTTCGTGGTGAGAATGACAGTCATACCCTGGACCTTTCCGGCGGCAAATGGCATTGCAACTGTCATTTCTTTTCAGAATGGGGAGAATGCGTTCATATTATGACTTTGCAGCGTTTGCTTGGCAAAATGCTTCCCGGCCAAGCGGATACCTCTCAGCAGGTATAGCATTCCGTCTCACTTAACCGGCGCAGGTTTGCGCGGTGAAGGGTCTATTTATATAAATTTACTCCTTTTGTTGAACTCTTTCTGAATTGCTGCTGCCAGGAACAAAGATCCTGTAGCCAATATAAGATCATCTCTTCCCGACCGGGATAATGCGCAGGAAAGGGCCTCTCCCACAGTCCCACTCACTTCGGCTTGCATTCCAGATTTATGAAAAATGGCAGTCAAGTAATCGGTTGTAGCTGCCCTCGGGTGAGGGGAACTAGCAAGTATTACATGTTCGGCAAAGCCTGAAAGCTCTTTTGCCATTCCCTCAATGTCTTTGTCCTGGGAAGAGCCGAATATTACAGACGCCCTTTTGTAATGGAAGTATTTCTTGATTGATTCTATGACCTTACTGATTGAATACGGATTGTGTGCACCGTCTATGATTAATAATGGTGCACGGTTTAAGATTTGCAGACGGGCGGGCCATTTTACAGTACTAAGACCGCGCACTATATGTGTACAATTTATTTCAGTGCCATTTTTCTCCAGGGTTTCGATGGCTGCAATGGCAAGCGCGGCATTTTCCATCTGGAAATCACCAAGCAGGGGGAGGCTTAGCTGATAATTTCTCAGCTTGCTTTGTATTGAAAAAGCCTGGCGGCTCGGCTTACTTCCACGGCTTTCCCAGCTTATATCGCGGCCTGCAAGTATCAGGGAAGCATTCATTTCCGTGCGCCTTTTTTCGAGAACCGCCAGCACCTCAGCCGGCTGGGGAGCGCTTACTACCGTACATCCCGGTTTCATTATGCCTGCCTTTTCACCCGCAATTTGTGCCAGTGTGTCCCCCAGTATTTGCGTGTGATCG
>JAPLHL010000073.1 GCA_026389655.1 Chloroflexota bacterium | reverse complement strand
TACTCTATGAGCATCCGGCTATTGACATGGCCGCCGCTATTGCAGTTCCAGACCCGGAACGACCGGGCAGCGACAGGGTGAAAGCTTTTATCAAGTT
Source organism: Chloroflexota bacterium (assembly GCA_026389655.1). Classification (GTDB taxonomy): domain Bacteria; phylum Chloroflexota; class Dehalococcoidia; order GIF9; family UBA5629; genus JAFGLP01. The sequence goes on along the minus strand of JAPLHL010000073.1, from coordinate 3,384 downwards.
GAAGGATGGCTATAAGGGAAAGGTTACGGCTGAAGAAATTTTAGCCCTTTGTAAAGATAAGCTGGCTGCTTATGCGGTTCCCAGGTATATCGAGTTTCGCGACGACTTGCCTGTAAATCCCATGGGGAAAATTCTGAAAAGGCAGCTAAGGGACGAGGAGCTTGCCAAGGCCAACCCGCCGAAATAGCCGGCTGAACAACCTGCTTTAATTTAATATTGGAACATACACGGGTAACAATAAAAGTGCAGGATACACGATCAATAAGAGGTCCGGTGTATCCTGCACTTTGCTTTCAAGTTTCTTACAGGCTATACGATGCATCCAGCTAATGCCGATATCGATTTCTATTTATTTAAGAACGATCTATAGGCATCGATGCCCCCGACCGGATGGTCGACATCCCAAAGGGTTTTCTCGCTCAGGTAAACCAGCTCTTTTCCCTTTACAATACCCATCCCGCAGGGGTAACCGACCACAACGGGTGACCCGTAAGTCTCTGATCCTGACAGTGTATATTTACCCAGGAAGGTCTCAATAGTCCCTCCTCTCAGAACGCTCATCACCTTGTCAGGGTCGGTCATGCCGGCCACTTGGACAGCCTCAAGGTAATGTCCCATGGTTGGAGATCCGACACCGAAACCACCGGCAAACGGCTCTTTATTCTGATGCGTTTCCTTATATTTCGCCCGGATCCTGTCGGCCATGTCACGATACCTGGTAGCGACTGTAACCTTCTTTAAAACCCATGGAAAACTATAATTGCCGCAGATATTTTGCATGGCCTCTTCACTGCCGACAATGCCCCGTAACACAGTTAAATCAACAACGGCCCCGTTCTGGATGATCGGCCATTTGTATCCCATCTGGTAGCGCTGCTTTGCCAGCAGGCCACTCTCTATGGGACTGGCAAAGGTGAAAAGCGCGTCCACTCCCATCTCTGCCATCTTTGAGATATACGCCGTAAAATTAGTTGTCCCTTCAGGATAGTACAACCTTACGCTCTTAAAACCGTATTCTTTTTCGATGGCTTCATCAACAGGGCCATATAACTTTTGCACGTCCGTATTGCCGCCCTCTGCGCCCGTCCAGCAAAGTGTTTTTAAATCCGGGAAAGCCTGCATCGCGGCCACGGCCTGGTTGACAGCCATCTCCACTGCAGGAAATCCGAATATCGAATATGGTTCATTGGCTGCATTATAGGCACCCATGTTGATAGTGGAGGAATTTAGTATGACTTTCTCTGCAGTAGTGACCGCGGCAATGGGAGAGTATCCAATACCAAAGTAGCTGACTATGGCCTTGACATTCTTATCGTATACCAGGCTCCTGGCGGCGGCGGCATCTGCAGCCGGACTCATGGGACCGTCGGCAAAATACAACTCCACGTTGTACATATCATCGCCGATTTTAAGCCCGCCGTCTTTATTAATTTCGTCTGCATAAATTTCCAATACAGGCCGGATCTGGAGACCCCACTGTGCTCCCGGACCGGAAAACGGCATAACACTACCAATTCTCAATGTTTTCGTTTCTGCCGGAGCACTTGCTGGAGAAGCGGCACATGCAGCCACGCAGATTATAATCAAGACCAAAATAAGACATGTTGAAACTTTTTTCACAGACGACAAGCACCTACCCTTTCAATTCGTATTAGATTATACGCTGTTTACACGCCCATATATGCCCTATTATATCAGCATCTTTAAGTTATATGGGACTGGGCCTTTATTTGGGCAACGTCACTCCGCCAACAGGATGATCAACATTCCAAAGCGGGTTCTCGTTTAAATAGACCAGCTCTTTTCCTTTTACAATGCCCATCCCGCAGGGATAGCCGACTACAACGGGTGATCCGTAAGTTTCCTTTCCTGATAAAGTATATTTGCCCAGGAAAGTTTCGATTGTCCCACCCCTCAGGACACTCATGACCTTATCAGGGTCGGTTGTGCCAGCCAGTTGGACACCTTCAAGATAATGCCCCATTTGGGGTGCGCCAGCACCGAAACCGCCCGCAAACGGCTCCTTATTCTGGTGCGTTTCCTTATATTTCGCCCGGATTCTATTGGCCATGTCAAGATACCTGGGAGCGACTGTTACTTTCTTCAATACCCATGGGAAACTATAGTTGCCGCAGATGCCCTGCATGGCCTCATCACTGCCGACAATTCCTCGTAATACACCTAAATCTACAATGGCCGCATTCTGGATGATCGGCCATTTATATCCCATCTGGTAACGCTGTTTTGCCAGCAGGCCATTTTCGATGGGATTGGCAAAAGTGTAAAGAGCGTCCACTTTCATATCTGCCATTTTGGAGATATACGCCGTAAAATTGGTAGTCCCTTCAGGGTAGTACATCCTGACGCTCTTAAAACCGTATTCTTTTTCGATGGCTTCATCAACAGGGCCATATATTTTTTGTACGTCCGTATTGCCGCCCTCTGCGCCCGTCCAGCAGAGTGTTTTTAACTCGGGGAAAGCCTGCATCACGGCCACGGCCTGATTGATACTCATCTCAACAGCACAATATCCGAATATCGAATATGGCTCTTTGGTTGCATTATAGGCACCCATGTTGATAGTGGAGGAAACAAAAATGACTTTTTCCGCGTTGGTAATCGGGGCTATTGTCGAGTACCCCAAGCCGAAATAGCTGGTAATTGCCTTGACTCCTCTATCGTATACCAGGCTCCTGGCGGCAGCAGCGTCAGCAGCGGGACTCATGGGGCCGTCGGCAAAATATAATTCAACTTTATACATGTCATCGCCGACTTTAATCCCGCCGTCTTTATTGATCTCTTCAGCATAGATTTCCAAAACCGGCCGTATCTGGAGACCCCACTGGGCGCCCGAGCCGGAAAATGGCATAACACAGCCGATCTTCAAGACTTTGCCTTCAGCAGGTGCGGCTGCCGGAGCTGCGGCACATGCAGCCACAGTGGTTACGATTAAGACCAGGAGGAAGCATGCAATCACTTGCTTAATGGATGGCATAGTTATAGCCCCCTTAATGTATATTAGGTTACACGCCGAGGTATGCCTTTATTATGTCGGGATCTTTGAGCAATTGGGCGCTGGGACCTTCTTTGCGCAATTCGCCATTTTCCAGGACATAACCGTAGTTTGACAGGCTGAGTCCCATGCGTGCATTCTGTTCAACAAGTAATAGCGTATGACCCTCTTTTTGAAGAACTTTCATCTGGTTTTCCAGGTTTTTACAGAATATTGGACTCAACCCCAGTGACGGCTCATCGAGAAGAATGAGCTTTGGATCTGCCATAAGCGCACGCCCGATAGCCAGCATCTGCTGCTGACCGCCGCTCAATCTCATACCTTTTGCGTTGGTCCTTTCTTTTAATACCGGATAAAGTGCATACACCTTC
>JAPLHL010000515.1 GCA_026389655.1 Chloroflexota bacterium | reverse complement strand
GAGAAATCGTGGATTATAGGCGCGGCCGCACATTGCGTAATTCCCCGCTCCGAAGGATGCGCCGACTATGACGGTGAACTTGGGTACCGTTGCGCAGGCCTGGGCCATGACCATCTTGTGCCCGTGCTTGGCGATACCCTGGCGCTCATATTCCCTTCCGATGATAAATCCATTGATGTTCTGAAGAAAGATGAGGGGGATCTTCCGTTTATCGCAGATCTGTATAAACTGCGCCGCCTTCATTGAGCTGTCGGGAAAGAGCACGCCGTTGTTGCCCAGGATGCCGACGGGATACCCGTGGATGTAAGCCCACCCGCAGACCAGCGTCGGGCCGTAGAGTTCCTTGAACTCCAGGAATTCGCTCCCGTCAACTATCCGGGCGATCAGCTCGCGTACGTCATATGGCACCTTGAATTCCTTGCTGACGATCCCGTAAATCTCCTTGGGGTCGTACAGGGGCGGTTTCGGCTCGTGCATCGGAAGACGCGCCTTTTCCCTGGCAGGCATACATTCCATGATATTGCGGACGATTTCGATGGCATGTGCATCGCTCTCGGCGTAATAGTCTGAGACTCCCGATTCCCGGCAGTGCAGGTCCACACCCCCCAGCTGTTCGGCGGTCACTTCTTCTCCCGTTGCGGCCTTGACGAGGGGCGGGCCGCCCAGGAAGATTGCCCCTATCCCTTTAACGTGAATGGTCTCATCTGACATGGCAGGGACGTACGCTCCGCCTGCCGTGCATAGCCCCATGACTGCTGTGATCTGGGGAATTCCCATCTTTGACAGGATAGACTGGTTGTAAAAAATCCTTCCCCCATCGTCTATGTCGGGGAACACCTCGGATTGCATCGGCAGGTATCCTCCGGCCGAATCTACCAGGGTGATGATCGGCATACGGTTCTGCATGGCCATCGTCTGCATACGCAGTGTCTTCTTCATGGTCATGGGGTAGGTGGCCCCACCCTTGATGGTGGCATCATTGCCGGTGATGAGCACTTCCTTCCCGCTGACCACCCCAACGCCGGACACCAGGCCGCCACCATGGATCATGCCGTCATACATATTGCGTCCAGCCAGGGGCGCAATCTCCAGAAAAGGCGTGTTGCGGTCTAAAAGGCGCTCCAGTTTTTCACGGATAGGCATTTTTCCCTGGGACGCAATGCGGTCTTTGGCTTTCTGCGGGCGGTCCTCCCGCGCTATCCGCAATTCCTCCTTCAGCTCTGTGACCAGGGCTTCCATGGCATCGAAGTTCCTGCGGTATTCATCCGATGTCGTGTCGATTTTTGTTTCGATCACATCCATGCCCTTTCATCCTCCCGTGACAAAACTCAGGTAAATGGACAGAAACCAATTAAATATTGAATCTGATTCAAAATAATAACAACGTTCATCAATTGTGTCAAGTTAATAGTATGCTCGGTTTTGCCCAATATTTTTGAGATAGATGGCACAACAAGTATTATTGAGATACATACATTTGGTTGGAGGGAGATTTAATGCTCACAATTACTGAAGCAATAAAGCAGCGGAGGAGCATACGCAGCTTCCGCAGCGATCCGGTACCCGGCGACGCCATTTTTGAGATGCTTGAGGCTGCACGGCTGGCGCCATCCGGCAGCAACAATCAGCCCTGGCGTTTTATAGTTGTAACCGACCAGGACGAGAAGAGAAAACTGCGTAAAATATGTTTCGACCAGGCTTTTATCGAGCAAGCCCCGGTCGTATTTGTTTGCTGCATTGACCTGACCGCGTATGCAAAAGCCTCCCGTGAGAAACGTGCACAGGAGTTTATAGACTTCGGTATTATTGAGACACTGTCAGGCTATTTTGCTGATCCGAAATTATGGGAATTGATGTTGAATGAACCTGATTCCGACTTGAATGTGCACTTCGCAAGTGCAATGGCCAATACATATATTGCTGTTGAGCATATTGCCCTGACCGCAACAGCCCTCGGGTTGGGTTCCTGCTGGGTAGGAGCGGTGGGGACCGTTAAAGAAATGAGGGATTTGTTTCAACTGCCGCCACATACTTTTGTTGTAGCTGTGATGCCGGTGGGGTATCCTGTCAAAGTCCCGCCTCCGCGTCCGCGCATTTCCCTGGACTCGATTCTACTGCGGCCTTTGGCTAAACGGCCATGATGTGACCCGGCTATAGTTCAATTCTTTAAAGGCCAGGTTATGGTAATGAGTGATTGGTATTTGTATATAGTAAGATGCCGGGATGGGACCCTGTATACCGGGATTTCCACCGATGTTGACCGCCGTCTGGCCGAACATCGGCAGGGTGGGAATGCCGGAGCCAGGTACCTGAAAGGCCGTGCGCCCCTGACAGTGGTATTACGGGAAAAGTTGGGAAGCAGGCAGCTAGCTTTGAAGGTGGAAAATCTGGTCAAGAAACTTCCTAAGGCGGAAAAGGAGAAATTGATCAGTGTCCCCGGGCGTTTTGATGAAATAGTGAGACTGGCTGACGAATAAGTGGTATTTTTCTGAGTTGTTCCATGGGCACAGACTGATAAACTAAAGGCTTAACAAGTACAAAAACCTTAATATGTCAAAATGGTATATCGTCAGGCTCTATATCCTCCGGTTCAATTTCATAAGGCTCATCCCCGGATTTCACTGTAATTTCCTTTAATAAATAATTTGTTACCGTTTCATCGCTTCTAATATAGTAATAAAATGGGAAGTCGCCTATTTTATTAGGGATCTTAACATCGACTTTTATGATCCGTAAATAAGGTTGTTGAAGATCTTGCAGAGGTACTCTCAGTGCTAAATATTCTTCGTAAGGGTAATCATACAAATGAAATTTTTGTGAAAATACCTTACTGCCATCGGTTTTACACCCTAGTGTAAAACCGATATTTGGACACAAGATATTTAATTCAGCCTTATGTGCTACATATCCCCTTTCCAATTTTACCGATAAATCAAGTACATGATTCGTATTAACAGTATAATATGTCAATAGATTCGTAAATTCTATTTCAATGACAGGGGTTTTACGTTCTTCAATTTCAGATTGTGCAACCTTGTATCCTTCTATTATTTTATTGAGCCAAACTTCCTCGGTTGTTAAAGCCACATCTTGGATTTTTTGTAAAGACAAATATAGTCGATAAATTCCACAAACACATGAAATTACGGAGATCACTATGAGAATAGGAAAGGCAACTCTTGTATAATTATCAATCTCATACTTTATTGCGTAGCTATAGATACTCCAAGCAGCTCCGCTACAAATAATTGCAGTGAGAAAAAATACTATTGGATAGATCACACCTTGTTTAATCTGAAAAACCGAGTAACTCCTCTGTATCGCAGCTGAATCTTTATCAAATTGTTTACTAGTTTTTTCTATTTCAACTATTTTTGCTTTAGTTGTCTTTATATTAGAAGTGTCACCTGTTTTCTCAACTTTTTCCAATTCTATTTTTGTGCTGCGAAGTTGCTCAGCAAGCGTTTTCTTTCGGGCTTTTCGCAGATCTGCCTGTGCTCTTTGTGAGGCTTCAACTGCTCTGCCTAATAGAGAGGCAGAAAAAACGAAAATTGTGATTACAATTGCAATTAATGCTACAGAAAAGAAGAAGACCGCCTCCGCAATAATTCCCCAATCCATCGTAATTCCTACTTAATCCTATAGAATTAAGTACTAATATTAGCACTCATATAGGATTTCTGCCAATAGGGTTTTCAATAATGGTCTTTTGATTAAAAGAAATAGAGTGCATGTATTGGCAGTATTGTAGCGTACGTAAATAATAAGCTAAGAGCCTTAGAACAACCCGTGTACTTTGCCTGTCTTTGTATCGATATCTATCCTGCGGAAGGCGGGGTTTGAACTGGTGCCGGGCATTAGATTAACAGCACCTGCCACAAAACACAGGAACCTTGCGCCGGAATAGACCATGATGTCGTTAATCGGCAGGACCCAACCCCTGGGCACACCCTTAAGCATTGGATCGTGACTCAGGCTGAGATGCGTCTTGACCATGATGGTAAGATAATCGTCATATTCGGGGTCAGCTTCGAGTGTCCTCGCCTTTGATTCAGCGGTAGGTGACCATATAACTCCGTCTGCTCCATAGACTTCCTTGGCTATCTTCTCAACGCGGTCCCTGATCTTCATATCGGGAGGGTAGAGGAATTTGAACTCGTTATCTTCTTCGCAGGCATCCTTGACGGCATCTGCAAGCTCCAGCGCGCCGTCGCCGCCGAATTCCCAGTGCCGTGAGACTGCGCAGTGTGCGCCTGCCCGCATTGCAGCCCGCTTGACCATGGCGATCTCTTCTTTCGTATCGGTATGGAAGACGTTTATGCACACCACCGGCCTGACACCGGCCTCTTTTATTATCTTAATATGATGAAGCATGTTGGGTATGCCTTTCTCGAGCAGACCCAGGTCTTCCTTAGTGTATTCTTCCGGTATTTTCAGGCCTGCCACGACGGCCGGGCCTCCCCCGTGCATCTTCAGGGCGCGTACAGTCGTAACCAGAACGGATGCATTGGGTTTTAAATCGCTCAAACGGCATTTGACGTTACAGAATTTTTCGAAGCCGATGTCGGCGGCAAATCCGCTCTCCGTGACGTGGTAGTCGAACATTTTGAGTCCTATGCAGTCGGCAAGGATGCTCGATTGCCCCAGGGCTATGTTGGCAAACGGGCCGGTATGTACCATGAGCGGCTGATATTCTACTGTGCAGCAAAGCGTAGGATTAATAGTATTACGCATCAGTGCGGTCATGGCGCCGCCAACCTGGAGGTCGCCGGCTGTAACCGGGTTACCGTGCTTATCATAGGCTACGGTGATCCTGTCCATGCGGTGCCTCAGGTCGGCCAGGTCTTTTACTATGGCCAGCAGCGCCATCAGCTCGG
>JAPLHL010000369.1 GCA_026389655.1 Chloroflexota bacterium | reverse complement strand
CATGATGAAAAGTGAAGAGAACTGTAGGCGGATGGTCGCTGCCCTGAGTCCAGTAGGCAGCCCTGAACAAAGGCATTTCCTGTTCACCGAAACGCGTATTTAATTGCTCTTCCACCATTATCCGAATGTCGTCTGCGGAGCCTGAGCGTGTTGTAAGTCTGAATTCTGTCCCCGATTGGTTGGAGAGCACCAGATGTTTTCTATCGATCCGGACAAACTGCAATTGCAGTGCGGGATGTTGAGCAGCAAGTCCTGCTATTTCACTCTGCAGCCTGGCCGGGTCAAGTTCCCTGGTAAATGAGCAAATAATAACAAAATTCGCACAGGAAACCTTGTCATATAGCCAGTAAAGAAATTCGACCTTGCCGAGGGAGCGAGTGTAGATTTGCGTGTCCATAAATAGGGACCTCCTCAAGGTTATTATTACTATTTTTATATAATAAAAAAGCCGCAGGACATTCGGTCCCACGGCTTTTTCATTCCGCTGCTTTAAGCCCGGCCCTCACCATTACTGGGAGAGCCTGCTCCTATTTTGTTAAAATATCATTGCCGTTAGAAGTTGTCAAGTGATGGTATATCTAAAAATATGGCCAATGTGATAATTGCGCTAATGCGACTGATTATCTTTGGTCGAATTTTGTTTGTTGAGTTTCTCAGCTATCAATACAGCATTAAGTAATTGATCTATATTATAGTCATTAACCATACCTGGAAGACGGATCATATCGATGAGCCACCACATACCAAGACCTCCCAATGTAAGCCAGAATACGATCTGGGTGCGCATCTTTTTTAAGTAGATGTAATGGCTGCCAAGACAAAGCCAATAAAGATAGGCAGTTAAGGTGTCTTTCAAATTTCGCCTGTCTTGCGTTGTATCGCTAACTGCCTCTTGCCGGGGAGTGACCTTATGTTGAGGCTGCTTGCCTGATGGAGTTTGAAAAGGTATCCCAAGTATTGATTTCAGCTTATCCGCTGGAGCAGCTTCAGGAGGCTGAATGATTGGAGAAGGTGGCACAGGTACGGGAGCCTGTATGGGAGAAGGCGGTTGAGCAGGTCCTGGAAGCTGAATGGCTGCAGGAGTCTCGATAGGTGCCGGTGGCTGCATGACTGGAGGGGGTTGCACAGGTGCAGAAGGCTGTATGACTTGAGGAGGTTGGACAGGTGCAGGAGGCTGTACGGATAAAGGATCCTGCATAGTTGAGGGAGCTTGAGTGTACGGAGCAGGTTGAACAGGTTCAGAAGTTTGTATAGGTGAAGGAGGTTGGATAGGTGCAGGTGGCTGCATAATTGGAGAAGGCTGCACAGGTGCAGAGGTCTGTACGGATGAAATATCCTGTACAGGCGGGGGAGGAGGTGGAACAGGTATCGGATATTGTACTGGTGGTGTTTTCTGAGAAAGTATCTGGAATATTGATTTCATCTTTCCCATCAGAGAAGGTTCGGGAGCCTGCCAGTACATCTGGTAGCCACAATAATAGCACTGCGGTTGCCCGTACTGAACGTACCGGCCGCATTTAGGGCAGATATACCACTGCTGCATTATTAATCTCTATTATATCGCTGTATGAACTTAGACGTATACCAATAATATTTCCGGATTGAGCGCAGGTGAAATCCATACAATGATAACTTACAAAAATATTATTAATATATTATTATCAAATCATTGTGAGTTAATTCACAATTTTGAAGCAGGCTTCAATACGATGCTATAATTAACCAGCAACCGCATGAATGTCCCCCAAGAGGTAGTCAATCTCACTAACTTTTTCCACAGCTAAGGAGGAGGGCCCGTATGAAACTTACATCAATATGCAAGATCATTATGATAGCCGCCATTATTGCGGTGCTGCTTGCCGTTGCAGGCTGCGGCAGTTACGGCGGGGCCGATGTTTACCTGGAAAATATCAGCATCGGTACTATAACCGTTGAAGGGAAGCCGGTCACCGGGTTGCCGACCCAAAAGGTCAATATAGTGCTCAAGACCGGCGCCAATAAAGTGTCAGTCAGCCAGTCAGGTAGTAAGACTATTATCAAACTACAACCTTCATGTGCGGTGATTACCAGCAGCCCCGATGGCTTGTCCTTCACCGGCGTAGCAGCCGACCAGGTTGAGATCAAATGGACCACGGATAACACAACTAAATAAAACTATGGACATATTGACCGGACTTAATCCCGCACAGAAAGAAGCGGTACAGCACATAGAAGGACCCATCCTGATACTTGCCGGACCCGGAAGCGGGAAGACACGCGTTATCACCCACCGCATAGCCTACCTGGTCAAGACCACGGGTGTAAACCCTCGCAGGATCATGGCCGTTACATTCACCAACAAGGCTGCCAAAGAGATGAAGGAACGCCTTCAGAAACTGCTGGGGCAGGTGGCCGAAAATATCTCTGCAGGCACATTCCACGCCATTTGCGCCCGCATTCTACGCCAGGACGGCAAGCCGGTTGGGCTCGATACGAACTTCGTGATCTACGATGAAGACGACCAGCAGAGTCTGGTCAAGCAGTGCCTGCAGGACCTGGACCTTGATCCAAAACAGTACAGTCCCCAGAAGATCAGGAATGCCATCAGCTACGCCAAGAGCCAGCACCTGACGCCGGCCGGTTTCTCCAGCCAGGGCAACAGCCACTGGGATGATATTATCTCCCGTGTTTACGAGCGTTACCAGGAACAGTTGGGGCAAAGCAATGCCGTGGATTTCGACGACCTGTTGATGAAAGTCGTCCAGTTATTCGAGAAACACCCGGATGTGCTTGCGAAATACCAATCGCGGTACCTGCACCTGCTGGTTGACGAGTTCCAGGACACGAACATTACGCAATATAAACTGATCCAGATGTTGGGCGGGAAGCACCACAACGTCTGCGTGGTAGGCGACCCGGACCAATCGATCTATTCGTGGCGCTTTGCCGATATACGCAACATCCTCAGCTTCGAGAAAGATTACCCGGACGCTAAAACCATAGTCCTGGAGCAGAACTACCGCTCCTCCAAGAACATCCTTGAGGCAGCATCATGCATTATATCCGTCAATAAAAAACGCAAGAAGAAGAAGCTCTGGACGGACAATACGGAGGGGACGCCTGTCTACCTGATCAAGACCTACGGCGAGCAGGAAGAGGCGCAGTTCGTAGTAAACGAAATATTGAACCTGACGCGCACTGATGGAATCAAGCCGGGCGATTGCGCGGTCATGTACCGCACAAACGCACAATCACGCGCACTGGAAGAAGCCTTCATGCGCTACGGCCTCAAATATAAACTGATCGGCGGCACCAAGTTCTACCAGCGCCGGGAGATTAAAGACTTCATTGCATACCTGAGAATCATACATAACCCCTTTGATAACATCAGCCTTGCGCGCATTATCAAGGTGCCCGGCCGGGGCATCGGCGCCAAGACACTGTCCGATCTGACGAACTGGGCCCGGGACAATAACCTTTCCCTTTTTGCGGGGCTGAAGGCAGTCAGCGAAGGCAGCGGGCCCGGGTTCGGGACCAAGATCAGCGCCGCCCTCACCGGTTTCTACCGTATGCTCAATGACCTGATCGTGGAAAGCCAGCAGTTGACCCTCGTCACCCTCATGGATGCGGTGCTGGAGAAATCAGGCTACCGCGATACGATCCGTAACGAAGATGATGGCGAGGAACGCTGGGAGAATATCCAGGAACTGCGCACGGTCGCCATGGACTACGACGGCTTGCCTCCCGGCGAGGGACTGTCTCCATTCCTGGAGCAGATCAGCCTGGTCGCCGATGCCGATGAAATCGAGAGCAGAGAGGATACAACCACCCTGATAACCCTCCACCAGGCCAAGGGCCTGGAGTTCCCGGTAGTGTTCATAGTAGGCATGGAGGAAGGGCTTTTACCGCACCGCCGGTCCATGGAAGAAGGCGGAGACGAGCTGGAGGAGGAACGCCGCCTCTGCTATGTAGGCATTACACGTGCAGGAAAACATGTTTACCTGCTCCACACTGCCCGGCGCAGCATTTACGGCGCCAGTTCCGAAAGCACACCGTCAAGATTCCTGGAAGATCTACCCGACCACCTGATCGAACGAAGGGGCCTGCCTGCTACTGAAGAGCATTACGGCGGGCGCGAGGAAAAATACCAGAAAAAATGGCAGGATGACGATGGGGGAATTAACATCGCAGACCTGCTGGCCCAGAAACGCCAGGCCCAACAGCCAGCCAGGGAATTGATCGCTTTGAACCCGGGGGACCGCGTCCGTCATACCAAGTTCGGTGAAGGACAGGTGATCGGAATACGGCCGACCGGCCAGGACAAAGAAGTCATCGTGGCCTTCGAGGGCGTAGGGGTGAAAAAGCTGCTGCTAAGCATGGCCCCGCTGGAAAAAATCTGATAGTCTGGTAAATTAATATATATGGGCTGGCCAATATGGACTTACTAGACGGCCTCAACCCCGGGCAGAGGGAAGCGGTTAAGACCGTCGACGGACCTTTGCTTGTACGTGCAGGTCCGGGTTCGGGGAAGACCCGTGTCATAGTTCACCGCATCGCCTATATGGTCCTCGAAGCCCGGATAAATCCCCGCCATATTCTTGCCGTCACCTTTTCCAAAAAGGCCGCCGGAGAGATGAAAAAACGCCTTGAGGCGCTGCTGGAAGGGAGGGCCTCATCACTTACGGTCAGCACCATCCATTCAGCCTGCCTGCGAATACTGCGCCAGGACGGCATACCCGGCCTGGGCACAACATTCGAGGTCTATGACGAAGAAGACCAGAATAAACTGGTCAAACAGTGCATGGAGAGCGCCGGGCTCAACATCGAAGAAAACGACCTGCGCAGGTTCAAGGCCATCATCAGCTATGCCAAGACCAATATGATCGACCCGGATGCAATTATCGCCAGGCCCGGCGAACGTTTCGATGATGCCTCGCTCGCCGTATTCCGCGGTTACCAGAGGGCGCTAAAGAAACAACGGGCAGTGGATTACGATGATATGCTTGTCTCCACTTATACCCTCTTCAAGCAAAACGAATCCGTTTTGAAGAAATATCAACTGCAATACAAGTATATATTGGTAGACGAGTTTCAAGATACCAGCAGCCTGCAATACCAGATCATCAAATTGCTGGGGTCAAAATACCGCAATGTCTGTGTAGTCGGCGATCCCGACCAGACTATTTACTCATGGAGACAGGCCGAGATACGCAATGCCGATAACTTCTGCAAGGACTTCCCGGGAACGCGGGTGATCGGCATGGATGAAAATTACCGTTCCACCGGGACCATTGTCACGGCCGCCAACACGCTGATATCAAACAATAGCAAACGCAAAGAGAAAAAGCTGGTAACCTCGCGGGAAGAAGGCGAAAAAATCAGTGTAGTGAAAACCGCAGACAACGATAGCGAAGCGCTCTTTATCACCAAGACCATCAAATCACTGACCGCTCAACGCGGCTTTAAGCATAGCGACTTTACGGTCCTGTACCGCGTCAACGCCCAATCACGTGTGCTGGAGGAACAATTTAACCAGGAGGATATTCCCTACAGGCTGGTCAACGGAACGCCCTTCTATAAAAGAAAGGAGATCATGGATCTGGCGGCCTGGCTGCGCGTTATACGAAACCCCACGGATGATTCGGCACTGATGCGTGTAATCAAACTGGCCGGTAAGGGCATAGGCGTCCAATCGATCGCAGAAATGCAGTCACGTGCAGAAAAATCCGGGAGCCACTTTTACCAGGTATTGGAACATGCTGCAGCGGGCACTTTGTCTTCATTTCCCGTACGTGCTCAGCGAAGAGCCGCCCATTTCTTTATACTGCTGCAGGACTTGCGTGCCGAAAGCAGGCACATCAGCCTGGTAACCTTGATAAACCGTATACTGGAAAAAACCGCTTACAGGGACCACCTGAAAGGCGAAGATGACCCCGAAGAGCGGTGGGAAAACGTGCTGGAGCTTATTTCGCTGGCCGGGGCCTATGAGCATCTGAGCCCGATCGACGCACTGACTTCCCTGTTGAATAAGATCAACGATGCTTCGGAGGCAGCGGAGAGAAGGCAGGAGGAACAGGCGGTTACTCTCAACACGCTGCACGGTTCCAAGGGGACCGAGTTCCCCGTCGTCTTCATCGCCGGCGTAGAAGAGGGACTGCTGCCGCATAACAGGTCAATAGACGACCCCGAACGGTTGGAAGAGGAACGCCGTTTGTGCTACGTGGGAATCACCCGAGCCATGGACGTCCTTTATTTAACCTACTCTGAGAAACGCCACGCCCAGGGAGAAGCCAGCTTTCGTGTTCCCTCCCGCTTTTTAAAGGAGCTTCCCGGGCAACTGATTGTATACAGGGACCTGACCGCAACCTCAAAAGGTCAACCCGTGAAATAAACGGCTTAGAGAATATTCTTACGGTTTCACCAGCTTATACTGGCCTTCAATTTTAACCATCGCTGCGCCGCCGAAAAGGACCCTCACTTCCCCGGCCTTTTTCACCGTGGACAATTTGACCATATTGGGGCTGTTGAAGCTATTATTCTGCTCGATGTTCAATGTTCCACCTTCCCAGGTGCCCTGCTTCAACAGATAGTAACCAAAGGCCGAATTGCCGGAGCCGGTGGCCGGATCTTCCAGATAGCCGTATTTAGGAGCAAACACCCTGGTCCTGAAATCGTTGTTTTTGCCGGCGGTTTCTTGCGTAAAGACCAGGACGATATCGATGCCATTATCCAGGCAAAAACCTTTCAGCTTCGTCTCCCCGGGCTTCATTTCAAGGCAGGTGGACAGGCCGGATAAGGGCACGATCAATGTATTCAGCCCGGCATTGATCAGGGCAGGTACCCAACTGGCGCTGATGTCTCTTTGTTTGATATCCAGTGCAGCAGCAATTTTAGTTTTACTTAAATTCAGGTCGTTATATCGCGGCTCCGGAGCCATGATATACACACTGCCTTCCTCCTTCAACCGGTTATATACATCCAGGTATTCATCTTTCACCCGTATTTTCACCATATTGCGGTCGAGCAGGGCAGAATGTGTACCAATATAGTCGTACATGACAGCGATTGTACCATGCCCGCAAAAGTCCACCTCGCATTCAGAGGAATAGTACCTTTAGAAGACGCCATCTTTTTCGGGGAATAGATAAACAACCTCGTTGACATAGCCTTTGAGTTCCCTGGCGATAAGCTGCATTTCCTCTTCCGATATACCCCCTGTTTTTCTCAAATAAATGCAGCCGGCCGGGTTACCATCAGATTCTCCACTGGTGAA
>JAPLHL010000069.1 GCA_026389655.1 Chloroflexota bacterium | reverse complement strand
TGAAAAGCAGTGTGCAGACTAAAACGTTGTATTTCATAATTACATGGAATTGCGTCTAGATACGGGATTGGGCGAGTAGTACATCAACAAAATTAGTATAACACCAAAACTACCGTCATTCGAATATTTTTTTCGGGTTTTCGACCAGAATCATATATATTTGATCGTCGGTGACGCCAACCTTCTTTAGAGAGGGAATGATATTTCTGAAAATATGCGTATAAGACCAGTTGGCGATAAGAGGTTTGGCAAAATCCGGCATATCCGGTTGACGTATCAACCAGTGTGCAATGTGGTCATGTGATACTACAATCTTGTCTATAAAGCCACGGTTGATCAGTTCAAGTAGCGTTGCTTTGCGCTTTTCATCAGGGTATAAAATGTCCAGTCCCCAACGGTCGAAATTCACCGTTACACCTTGATCCAGGACATCCAACTGGTATTGTATGTCTGAATTACCGCACATGTGGCCTATAACTATTTTCCGGGGATCGGCCCCTTCACTGAGCATCAGCGAAGCCTGCTCGGGGCCCATCGTGCCTTCCTGTGTGTGTGTTATGACAGGCACGCCAGTCTCTTTCTGCGCTTTCGCTGCTGCTTTCAAGACAATTTCTTCATAAGGAAGTATATGTTCCTTACTCGTTGCCACTTTGATGACCCCTGCCCTGATGCCCGAGTCGTGGATCCCTACCGTGATCTCCTGCATAAAAATGTCGAGTAATTGATTCTGCATATCGAGCGAAATACTCTTGGATGTGATTTGCCGTGACATGGCGCCGGAGTCCATGTACTTACCGGTTGAGCAGATGATGTTCAGGCCTGTCTCATTGGCGATTATCTTGTTTAATTCCACATTCCTGCCTAAATCATCGGGTGTGGCGTCTACCACCGTTTGTACGCCATAATTGCGTACCTCTCCCAGCTTTCCAGCGACGATTCCTGCTAATTCATTAAGATCGTAATGCATTTGCCCGGCTTCCAGGTCCCAACCGGGATACCCGATTACCGTGTGTTCGTGCATGAGAGTGGGGCCCATCCGGTCAGCCGATATAACACCGAGGGCCGTATTGACCTTTAACATCCGGCCAAATGTATCATCTGGGCATAGAGAAGTCAATACGAGTGACGGGTATGATTTATTTGTTCGACCGACCGGTTGCATAAGCATAGTGGATATATTAAACTCAGAGATAATTTGAGGCTGTTACGATGGATGTTGAATTACTGCTTAGATCAAATCCTGTAGCTCTTACACTGCTGATTCCCGGACTAATTGCTGGAGGGTTGGCCTTTTACGCCTTACTCAAACGGCGTGTTCCCGGATCACGGGTATTTGCCTTCGCAATGCTGTCGGTTTTCACATGGTGTGTGGCTTATGCCGGGGAATTGTCCAGCCTTAAATTGGAAGGCATGCAGTTCTGGCTCAGCCTGGAATATTTCGGTGTGGCTCCCCTTCCAGTCTTGTGGTTCATACTTGCGCTGCTATATACGGGCAAGGAGAAATATGTCACTACACGCAATGTCATCCTGTTATTTATCGTACCTGCCGTAATAATTGTCCTGGTCGCTACAAATCAGTTTCATCATTTTGTTTACAGTGCTGTGAGTGTTGATGAAGCGGGTCCTTTTCCTATGTTGTCCTTGACCAGGGGGCTCGGGTACTGGGTAAATATAGTCTATTCTTATATTATTCTAATACTGGGTGTGATTCTATTATTATCGAGGGTACGTCATCCCCATCTCGTTTATCGAAAGCAAATTATTGCCATGCTGGCCGGCTTGCTGGTTCCGTGGGTACTCAACATGCTCTACCAGATTTTTAATCTTGTGCCGTTCCACCATCTTGACCTGACTCCTTTCGGATTTACGGTAACCGGTGTTGTAATAGCGTGGGCAATGTACCGCTACCAGCTATTTAATATGGTGCCGATAGCTCGTGGCAGCGTTTTGGAAAAAATGGCTGACGGGCTGATAGTGCTGGACTCACAAGACCAGGTTGCAGACGCGAATAAATCTGCGGAACGAATACTGGGATGGACAGGTTCTGCGATTGGAAAACCCACCGGTGCGATGCTTGCCAGGTGGCCGGATTTATTGGAGCTATGCAAATCAGGTGGGGCAAAGACAAGTGAACTGGCCAGAACTGATCAAA
>JAPLHL010000108.1 GCA_026389655.1 Chloroflexota bacterium | reverse complement strand
ATAACTGTATATTGGAACCCTGAAATATGCCGGCATGCAGGATTCTGTTTTAATGGACTTCCAAATGTTTTCAAACCAGGAAAGCGGCCGTGGATAAATATCGATGGTGCTGATCCGGAAGAGATCAAACGAATAGTAGATAAATGCCCTTCAGGGGCGATTTCATGTAAAATCCATGATCAAAAAGGCCAGTAACTACGAATGACTATTGGGCAAATCCGCTTTTTATTACAAGTATCTTCCCATGTCTTGTAATTAAAGTTATCGTTCCAACAGGTGATTTGGAGGCCACATCATGCTTAATTGTAAAATCATAATGGAAATTGTGGCTCCATTCTCCAAGTATTTGCCCGGGCATAGGCGCTTGCAGGAACAAATTAATGTCTTTCTGGCTGCCGGGAGATAAATCGTCGATACTAATATCAATGTTGTTTCTATCCATTTCTACAAATGCCTGGTCAACTACCCTTAATACAAAATAGCCGCCCGGATTGGCATTGCAAAATAGATGTGCGTTTTTAACCGGGATGTCGCCATTATTTGTGACTGTCATGATAATATGAAGAGCCTGTCCATACTCGACCCTATCGGCAACAATTGCCGTCACTTCTACCCTGGCTTCTTCGGGAGTTGATGGAGTCGATAAAGCAGGTTGTGATAGAGGACCGGTTGGCACAGGGGGTGAAGTCCACGCAATTGTAGCCCCGCTTATACAAAATATAATAAGCAGTAGAATGCCGGTTTTGCCCCATGTAATTTTACGGTTTTCCGTATGCAAATCCGACGGCCTTCCGAGTATATCTCTGTCCATATAAATTCCCATTCCAGATAGAACTGCCTCAATTATATCTGACTCGCTGCATTTAACAATGGCTATTCAGTCCGCCGTGGTTCGGGTACTTAAGTACTGCAAGACATAACGGAATTTTAAAGTGCCAACAGGGGATTCAATTTTTCTATCCGGTTTAAGAAAACTATAATTCATATGGGTACTAATATAAGCAATTAACTAAATAAGGGGGGAATTTGAGGATAAATTGCACATTTAATTTGTTTTTCTGTCTGGTTCTTTTGTCTGTATGCGTTCTTTCCTGCAATCCGGTTGTGCCTGTTAGTTCGGCCAATACACCTGCTCAAACACCCGTATCCACCGATAATGTCGAGCGCTACAAATTTGAACTGGGCAATATATCAGTTATGCCTGAAGAAGCTCTAGTCGGAACACCGGTGCAGGTCATTGTACCTGTAAAGAATGTCGGAAGCGCCAAAAACGCATATATTGCCACCTTATATGTAGATGGGCAGGAATATTTAACGGAAGATATAACCCTGGATCCCGGTAACAACGGCACTCTGCTATACCTGGTATCTAACCTCAGCACAGGCAAACACATAATAACGGTGGCAGACCTGGCTGGCACCGTACAGATTTATTATGCCGAAAAATATGCAATTGCCAATAATGATATTTATTTGCCTCACTATAGCCCGCTCGAATATACACC
Organism: Chloroflexota bacterium; assembly: GCA_026389655.1. Classification (GTDB taxonomy): domain Bacteria; phylum Chloroflexota; class Dehalococcoidia; order GIF9; family UBA5629; genus JAFGLP01. Next base: position 1,866 of record JAPLHL010000108.1, on the reverse strand, counting down.
TGAACCGCCTTTACCTCACAATTCCGCCGATTCTTTTACACCGCCGGTGACGCCGTTTTATATCACAAAAATCAGTTTTCGTTATCCTTACCCGCAATCATTCCAAATTTTGGACGCAGGTAATAAACTGTTGTACAGTGCCGATATAGCATATAACGAAAGTGCCTATGTGCCGGGTATTCAGGTTGACGGACCTTTCACCATTCAGATGCAGACCGGTCAGCCTGTTGCGGATGTCAGAGCTGAACATCCCGGCCGTTTTTCATGGGTATTCGTAATAGCATATTTCTGGCCGGAAGTGTCAACTGTGGAAGGTATTGAGAAACGCTTTGTACCGTAGCGAGTGCCGCCGCAGGCTTGGTTTGAGACCCCTGCAACGGCACCACCGGTTGATATTTAATCAGGAGGAAAACTGATTACGTATCGATTGACCATACATATAGATTACACCATGACTGTTTGTATTGTAATCCCCCAAGGGTACTAATTTGGCTAGTATTATAGTCATGGGTGAAACAGAATAATGAGAATAGTTACAAACAGAGGCCTTGCCGGCAAAAGCGGCAAGGCCTCTGGGAGGAGAAAGCAAATAGTATTATTTATACCAGTTCGGTCTTGATGGGGTTCTCGCTAGCGCCTTACTGTATTTAGACCTCGATAAAATTGCGTAGATAAGCAGCCCAATGATGGGCAGAATAAGCACTAATATCGCAATAAACTGTAACATTGGTTCACCTCTTTCCATTCGTTAATAACCGACATTACTCCTGTATACAAATTATTTTAAAGAGGTCTGCATATGCCGTCACCACTGTTAACAGTGAATATTTTTTATACTGCACTAATGGTTTCAATTAGGTAATATACGTAGTTTGTTGATATTATTAGGTTTACATAGTTATAATTATGTAAGGTACAAGTGTATAATTAGAGTTAGTTATGCAGCAATCTATTAGATGCTACACGTGTGGTACTATTAACCCTTCCGGGCAATATTACTGCGTGCGTTGCGGTCAGTCATTGGGACAATGGACAATGACTCAGCAAGTAGCTGGTATAAAGAATAATCAGGCGAAATATCAGTATTTCCCCTGTTCCAGGTGCGGTGCCCAAAATATCGTTGGAGCGCCCACATGCGGCAATTGCTATGAACATTTACATTACACCTGTCCGCATTGCAATGCCTGGGTAAACAATAATTTTATTACCTGCCCGAATTGCTATAAGCCGCTTAATTGGCCCGCACAGGAACGTCCGTGGGACCCATATGCAGGGAATACCACATACATACCTGGTAATCTGCAATATGAGAATGTGGCGGAGCCGAATAGAAGAGGTGCACTGCCGGCTATTTTGATGGTCCTTCTTGTGGGTGGATTGCTCATAGTTGGCTTGGACCTATTAACCAATAATTCAAATGCTTCTTCGGCTTCAAATCAAGCAACTGTTAGTGCAGCGCCTGTTTCAGATACGCCTCAGACTCATAGTACGTCCTCGTCGACTCAAACCCCCGTATCCGCTGTAACTTTATCACCTGCTCCGAATACTACTCCCACTCCTGCTGCTACACTGACATCCGCTAATGTTGCAGACCTTGTTAGTGTTTATGAATACAGCCTGCCGGCCAGCATCGTGAATACTGCCTCAAATACCAGCTCAGGCTCCGCATATACTCCCTCTGCAGATGCCTATTTGCAACAATTAGTCCCGGGATGGGGCAAGTGTTCCGGCGGAAGTTGCAGGCAGACTTGCGGGAATTAATGGATTCGCTTGATCTGAGAATTCTAATAAATGCCTGTAAGACGATAGATTACACAAGAGACTATGATTTCCTGGATAAGTCCACTATTTCATAGTCCAGATTTT
>JAPLHL010000337.1 GCA_026389655.1 Chloroflexota bacterium | reverse complement strand
ATTTGCTTCGGAAGGGGCGAAAGTAGTAATCAATGACCTTGGGGGCGGGGCGGATGGCGCCGGCGCAGCCTCTACGCCAGCGGATGAAGTCGTAGCTGAGATCAAGAAGATGGGCGGCGAAGCTGTGGCCAACTATGATTCCGTGTCTACCTGGAAAGGCGGTGAGAATATTATTAAAACCGCCGTAGACACCTTCGGAAAGATTGATATCCTGGTTAACAACGCAGGCATCCTGCGCGACCGTATGGTCTTCAACATGTCCGAGGACGAATGGGACATTATCCAGAAGGTCCATCTCTATGGGCATTTTTACTGCACCAGGCATGCCGCAGCATTTTTCCGCCAGCAAAGGAGCGGGCGTATCATCAATACTTCTTCACAGGCCGGGCTGGGTAATATGGGCCAGGCCAACTACAGCGCTGCCAAGGAAGGAATTGTCGGCTTCACAAGGACGGTGGCGATGGATATGGCAAAATACGGCGTTACTTGCAACTGCATACGTCCGCTGGCAGCTACCAGACTTACAATGTCACCGGAACTGAAGGCGGCGATGGAAAAGAAACAAGCAGAGGCTGGCGGCGGACTCGGACTCGACCTCGGAAGCGAGATGAAAAAGCTGGCGCCCGAGCATATCGCCCCGCTGGTAGTCTACCTGGCTACCGATGCTGCAGCCACTATTAACGGCAAAACCTTTTTTGTAGGCGGCGGTGAGATCGGACTATACTCCGAGCCCGCCGTCATATCCAGCATCTTCAAAGATGGTTTCTGGGATGTGAAAGAGCTGGTAGACCTGATGCCCAAGAGCCTGACCAAGGGCTTCTGGCCCGCTCCTGCGCCGAAGTAAAGATTTGATATATCGTAGAGATAGGTGACGGCGCTTCCTATCAATGACGTATAATATGTGCCATGCCCAAACAGCGTCTGGACTCACTCCTCGTCAGCAGGGGTTTGTCTGAAAACAGGAGTAAGGCCCAGTCCTACATAATGGCGGGCGATGTCATCGTCAATGGTCAAGCTGTAACCAAGGCCGGCAGCCTCGTCCCGGAAGATGCTGATATTCAGCTTAAAGGAAAAATGCCCTTCGTCAGCCGTGGCGGGCTCAAGCTGGAGCATGCCCTCAAGGAATTCAAGATAGATGTTACGGGGCTTATTTGCCTCGATGTCGGCGCTTCGACGGGCGGGTTCACCGATTGCTTGCTGCAGCATGGAGCCGGGAAGGTGTATGCGCTGGACGTGGGATACGGGCAGCTTGACTATAAGCTGAGAAAAGACAACCGCGTTATGGTGATGGAAAAGGTGAATGCGCATTATCCCTTCGATCTGCCGGAAAAGGTGGACGTTGCCACAATGGACCTATCTTTTATCTCTACCACGATGGTGATACCTAATGTTCTGCCGCACCTGCGCTCTCCCGGCGAATTAGTAGTGCTGTTTAAACCACAGTTTGAAGCCGACCGGGAGGAGGTGGGTAAGGGTGGTATTATCAAGGACCCTGCAGTGCATACCGGCACATTAAGCAAATTCGTTATCTGGATGAATGAGAATAGATTGAGGTTGATCAATTTAACTGCCTCTCCCATACTTGGAGCGGAGGGCAATAGGGAGTTCCTGATTTACATGAGGAAGATCACATGAGGTTCAGTAAGATTGAGTTGCGCGACCTGGCTATTTGCTGGATAGCGCTGGGGTTATGCTTTTCAATCGGCGTATTTTTCAACAAGTACGGAGATCCGTTCACCACCACGCTGATGAATTTCTTTGCACGGCTGATGGTAGTACTTATAGTCATAGGCGCAGGTTTCATACTGCATGAACTCGCCCATAAGGCAGTCTCACAGAGTTATGGTTGCTGGGCGGAATTCAGGATCCGGAAACCGGGGCTGATAATCGCCATCGCAACTGCAGTACTGAGTTTCGGCACCTTCCTCTTCTTCGCGCCGGGAGCAGTACATACGCTTACCACCCGGGACCTGACCGAAAAAGAGAAGGGGTTTATATCTGCGGCAGGACCTGTGGCCAATATAGCGCTGGCTGTCGTGTTCCTGGGCTTATTTCTATTAAGGCATACCTGGGGCAATGCAGGGGACATTATGCTGCATTTCGATATGTTTGGATTGTCCTTCAAGTCATATCCTTATAATATTTTCACATCCCTGGGAGCGCTGGGATTTCAGTTGAATTTGTGGTTGGCGGCTTTCAACCTGATACCCTTTGGCCCTCTTGACGGTGCGGCCGTCTATCATTGGAGCAAGCCGGCCTGGGGAATACTGGCCGCGTTATCCTGGGGTGTTATTCTACTGATGGCATTTGGAGTGATTAATTTATGAGAAATGCTGCCGTAATATTGAGCTCGGACGATTTGATGCTTTCGGGTGAAGTCTATATGCCCGATGAGTGCGGCACTACTTTCCCTGCGGTGTGCCTGTGTCACGGAATACCGGCGGTGCCCTATAACCCGAATGAAAAGGGCGGATACCCGGAACTGGCAACCCGGTTCTGCGAAGCTGGTTTTGTGGCGCTGGCATTCAATTTTCGCGGTGCAGGGCCAAGCCAGGGCAATATCGATATGGTAGGCTGGACCCATGACCTGATGGCTGCATTGGGATTCCTTAATATGCTGCCGGAAGTGGATAAGAGCCGTATTTGCCTGCTGGGGTCATCAGGCGGCGCTGCGGTAAGTGTTTTTGTGGCGGCGAAAGATCACCGCGTCTATGCCATAGCTACGCTGGCCTGCCCGGCCGAATTCGATTTCATGGCTGCCGGTTATACGGTTGACTCGTTAATAAAAAGCTTCAGGGACATTGGAATTATCAAAGACCCGGATTTCCCTCCATCCGCGGACAAATGGCTGGAGAATTTTAAAACAGTAAGCCCGATAAACTATATAGATAAGATTTCGCCGCGTCCCCTGCTGCTCATTCACGGAGACAAGGACGAAACCGTGCCCGTAGTGCATGCAGGCCGTCTTTACGACAGGGCCGGTGTACCGAAGGAGATGACGATAATCTCCGGGGCGGGTCACAGGCTGAGGCTGGACGAAAGGGCAACCAAGGTTGCGCTGGACTGGCTGACGGAAAAAGTAAAGAAATAGTAATTACGAAAAAACGTATAGGGCGTTTTATCCTCACGGATTCATTTACAAAGCCGGTCAGATACGGCGCCAATTGACCGTCAGTTAATAAAAGTCGTATAATCCATAGGTAATCCGATGCAAGACTTGCATGAAAGCTGCGGCATTTTCGGTATATACGCCCCCGGAGTAGATGTAGCCAGAGTAACTTTCTTTGCTCTGTATGCGCTTCAACACAGGGGACAGGAAAGCGCAGGTATAGCTACGGCTGAGGAAAACAAGATCTACATCCACACGGCTATGGGCCTTGTGTCGCATGTATTTAATGAAGATGAACTGGCCAGGCTGAAGGGCAATATTGCCATCGGCCACAACCGCTATTCAACCACGGGTTCCAGTGTGGCCTGCAACGCCCAGCCCGTGCTGGTCGGCACTACTGATATAAAGCTGGCATTAGGACACAACGGCAATATCACCAATTCGATGACATTACGTACCGAGTTGGAAGAAAAAGGATATATCTTTAACTCGTCCACGGACTCCGAAGTGATAGCCAACCTGATCCTGTCTGCCCCGGAAAAGGACATGGAAGCCAGGATCAAGTATGCCATGCACCGTTTGCAAGGCGCCTATTCGCTCATACTGCTGACTAATGAAAAGCTCTACGGCGTTCGTGATCCCATGGGTGTCAGGCCTCTTTCCCTTGGCAGCTTCGATAACGGATGGGTGCTGGCCTCTGAAACATGCGCTTTCGACCATATAGGTTCCAATTTTATTAGGGAGGTTGAGCCCGGAGAGATTGTCACCATTGATGGCAATGGCGTGCGGAGTACACGCATAGATAGTACGAGGAAGGCGCTGTGCATTTTTGAATATATTTACTTTGCCAGGCCGGATAGCCTGTTGAACGGCAAGTTGATTTATTCCACCCGGGAGAAGATGGGAGCCATCCTCTCCCGCGAGTATCCTATGGATGCTGATATTGTAATGGGCATACCCGACTCAGCC
>JAPLHL010000482.1 GCA_026389655.1 Chloroflexota bacterium | reverse complement strand
AAATCCGCACTATTATACCAGATAATAGGAGTCTTCTTGTAAATCGCCGGAATTTTATGTTAATTTTATAGCGTGCTATATGACTTTCATTCACATACATTTCACAGTGATGGCGTCTTGTCTCCCCTCGAATTGATAAGGCGTGCAGCGGTCAGGCAGTATGCTGTAATAGCGATCACAGACCATACCGGGCCCGGTTCACTGGCCAGGATTATTAAGGAAGTGAGCGAAGACTGTAAGCTGGCCAGGTCGCAATGGGGTATTTTAGCCATACCCGGAGTCGAATTGACACACCTTCCCGCCGCTGCCATAGACGATGTGGCCCGAAAGGCAAAGGAACTCGGCGCCTGGTTGGTTGTTGTACACGGTGAGTCTCCTGTGGAACCGGTTGAAGAGGGGACAAACCTGGCCGCCGTCAAATCACGTTCTGTAGATATACTGGCGCACCCAGGGCATATGACATTGAAAGTGGCTGAGCTTGCGGCAAAGAACAACGTGTTCATTGAGATTACAACCAGGCGGGGACACTGTATTACAAATGGTCATGTGGCGAAGATGGCAACTGAAGCCGGGGCACTAATGTTATTAAATTCAGATACCCATGACGAGGATGATCTACTCTCAGATCAGATAACTAAGGACGTCTTGCGCCAGGCAGGAATTAACAGCCGCAAATTCAAACAGATATTAGAATCCAATCCCCTGAAATTGCTCCAGAGGATCAGGCGGTTCCCCTGATTACCAGATAAAAAACCGCTCTTTAGCTCTTGCCGATCCTGTATACCTTGGTGCCGCAAGCCGGGCAGACACCTTTTACCGCAGGCCTTCCGTTCTTTAGGGTCACTTTTACGGGGTTCTTAATTTCAACCTTTTTCCTATCCTTGAAGCAATAGGCTTGAGTCATAGAACACCTCCTGAACCTAATTTATAGCTCCTTAAAGCTAATATAGCTAATAGGGATAGGTATGTCAAGCTTTTACAGATAAATTTGGGAAATCTTGCCCGATTCTAAAGGCTGAAGACCTTTTCGGGGTGCCAAAGGAGGGTTTCAGGCACGAATTTCATTATTGCCAGTAATTTTTTTTCAGGGCTGTAAACGCAAATGTGATGATTTATGGTGGCGTCCACATTATCGAACCGCATGTCGTGCCCTTGAACGATCTCACAGGAGATTTCATCTGTTGCAACCTGGCTGTCCCATTGCTGCAAAGGGTAATCCACAGGATAAAGGAGCCGGTCGAGGTTGCCTTCAGCAAGGGCGGTCCTAATATCATCAACCGATATAGAACTGTCAAGTGTAAACGGGCCGTATGCAGTCCGGACCAGGTCTTTTAAATAGGCTCCGCATCCGAGCATCTCACCGAGGTCATTGGCCAGCGAACGTATATAAGTTCCCTTTGAGCAGCGTATTTTGATTTTCAAACAGAGGTTCTCAAATCCCAGTATTTCAATCAAGTCGATTTTGACCTTACGCGGCTGATGAGATACAGGGATCCCTTTTCTTGCCAGTTCATAAGACTGCCTGCCTTTAACCTTAATTGCGCTGTAAGCGGGAGGGACCTGTTGAATAGTGCCCTGGAAAGACATAAGCGACCTTTCTATTAATTGAAATGTTACCAATGCCGTATCTTTTCTACAGGTGACTTTGCCTTCCCGGTCAAAGGTATCTGTAGTTGTCCCGAACTCAATTAACGCAATGTATTCCTTGGTACAGTCATGGAGATATTCAGTAATCCTGGTCGCCTGGCCAAGACAGATCGGCAGCACCCCGGTTGCCGCCGGATCAAGAGTCCCGGCATGCCCCACACGTTTTTCCCCGGCGAGCCGGCGGACCATGGCTACTATGCTGAAGGAGGTACATCCGGACGGTTTATTTACGTTTAGTATTCCGTTTGCGCCCATCGGCCCCTTCCGTTTTGTCCTCCACTGCGATCTTTTCTATGAGGCTGACAAGGTTTACGCCGCGCTCGATAGAATCATCGAACTCAAAACTCAGTTCAGGAGTGACCCGGATATTTAGGCGGTGGGCGAGTTCCCGCCTTAGAAAACCGGATGCTGACGTAAAACCCCTGAGTATTTCTTTCTTGTCAGCGTTATCGCACAGCGCACTGATTAGTACTGTGGCATTTTTCAGGTCCTTGGATATGGAGACCCCGGTAACACTAATCAGCCCGTTTAAGCGGGGGTCGTTAATGTGTTTACGCAAAAGGTCACTGATCTCAATTTGAATAACTTGATTTAGACGTTCTGTACGTCTGGTCATGTCTTTCTCCGAAGATATATATATGAAGTCCAGATTCATGTCGGAAAAGCTAAACCGTACTATTCAATTATTTCCTGGCGGACAAATTGCAGGATGTCACCAACCTGGAAATCGTTAAAGCTATCAAGCTTGACGCCGCATTCCATTCCGGTCGTCACCTCCTTCACGTCATCCTTGAACCGGCGTAAGCCAGCCACATGTGATTCTGCAACAACTTTGCCGCCCCGGATGATCTTTACCTGTGAATCACGGGTGGCCTTTCCCTCTTTGATTGCAGAGCCGGCAATTCTGCCCTTCTTCCCCGCCTCAAAAACGGTCCTGACTTCAGCCTGTCCCACGATTACATCGGCATACTCAGGCTCGAGCATACCCTTGAGTGCCTTCTCGACGTCTTCGATAAGCTTATATATGACGTTGTATTGACGGATACTAATTCTCTCTTGCTCGGCCAGGCGGCTGGCGCCCGGTTCCGGCTTGCTGTTAAACCCTACTACAACCGCTTTAGAGGCCATTGCCAGGAGGATATCGTTCTCAGTTATGCTGCCTGTGCCAACATGGATGACCTTGACCCTGGTTTTTTCGTCGCTTAGATGCTCCAAAGAATCCCTGATTGGCTCGATACTGCCGTGTACGTCGGTTTTAAGTATAATATTGAGTTCTTTTATTTCACCGGCGCTTGCCTGGGCAGCAATAGAAGTCAGGCTGACGCTTCTGGCAGAAGAACTGGAAGGCCCGGATTCACGATTTCTCTCGACAATGGCCCGGACTTCCTTATCGTCACGCACTGCCTGGAATATTTCACCTGCATTAGGAACAGCATTCATACCAAGTATTTCTACCGGAGTTGCCGGTTCGGCTTTCCTGATGGTTTTTCCGGAGTCATTGAACATTGCTTTGATCTTGCCGGTAACTGTGCCGATAACGACGGTTTCACCGGGTTTTAAGATCCCTTTTTGGACAAGGAGAGTAGCAATAGGGCCCCGGTTCTTGTCCAATTTGGCTTCAATTACAACGCCCATGGCAGGACAATCCCATTCAGCTTTCAACTCGAGCATGTCGGCTACCAGTAACAGGTTTTCAAGCAGATCATCTATGCCCTGTTTTTTCTTGGCGGATACCGGTACACAAATTACATCTCCACCCCATTCTTCAATCACAAGGCCCAGGTCAGCCAGTTGTTGCTTGACTTTATCGGGGTTGGCGTCAGTTTTATCTATT
>JAPLHL010000367.1 GCA_026389655.1 Chloroflexota bacterium | reverse complement strand
GAGCTTCCCCTGGCGAGCCATGTTAGTCAAATCCACACCCAATTGATCGAGTATGGGAGTCCTGGCGCCTTCCTTGCTGACAGCCCTGGCCTGTCCAGTCTGTGCATTCAATAGTTTATTAACTTCCGCCAGGACACGGTCCAGTGTAACTCCCAGGCTTTCGAGCACCCCTGCTGCTGACCCTTCACGTTCCCTCAACAGTCCCAACAAAAGGTGCTCCGTGCCTATGTAACTGTGATTGAGCCGCCTTGCTTCATCAACGGCAAGCTCAATGACTTTCTTGGCTCTCGGTGTCAGGCCGACTTCATTAGTGTTAGGCCGGCCGCCCCGTCCAACGATAAATTCAACAGCAGACCTCACTTTGCTTACCGCCACGCCCAGGTTAGAGAGGACCTGGCTTGCAACGCTGTCTTCTTCGGCAATCAGCCCTAATAAGATATGCTCAGTATCTATATAGTTATGCCCGAAGTGCTGCGCTTCTTCCTGGGCACGGGTAAGCGCCCTGCGGGCACGTTCGGAGAACTTCTCAAATCTACTTGCCATAGTAACCTCGTGAAAAAACGAATTATGGCCTAAAGGCCACTTATAATATGAATTATATGTTTAACCATAGTGCAAGTCAAAGGGTTACAGCTTCAAATGATACGGAGGATTCCGTTTCGTGAAAAAAGACAATAAAAAAAGCCTCTGGCAGTGGCATATTTTCCCAAGGAATCCCTCCCTCAGTATCGTCTGCGCTGAAGCGTTTCACTTCCGTGTTCGGGATGGGAACGGGTGGTGCCGCCTCGCTCTAACCACCAGAGGACTTTATGTTAGATAGTTTATAATAAGTCAGATATGTTGTCAAATACTACAAGCGACTTGCTGTTTACGATTACTATTTGTTACCACAGGCTGCCCTGGGGCGGAGCCTTTTTCTTGTAGGCGATCCCCAGGTGCTCGTAAGCAAGGCGGGTTGCGACACGCCCCCTCGGAGTCCTATCCAGAAACCCCAACTGCAATAAGTAGGGTTCGTACACGCCTTCAATAGTGTCCGACTCCTCACTGATCGAGGCAGCGATAGTATCCAGGCCGACAGGCCCGCCATCGAATTTTTCAATGATCGTTTTCATCACTTTGCGGTCGATCTCGTCGAGGCCGAGCTGATCGACTTCAAGTTTACCCATCGCTTCCAGCGTAACCTGGTTGTTAACTATTCCATTCGCTTTGACCTGGGCATAATCACGTATGCGTTTCAGCAGCCGGTTAGCCACACGGGGAGTCCCCCTGGCACGGCAGGCAATTAAATCGATGCTTTCTTCATCTATCTTGAGTTTCAGTATGCCGGCAGACCGCTTGATGATGGCTGCGATAGAAGGTACATCATAAAAATCCAGGCGGTGCACCGATCCGAACCTGTCCCTCAAAGGCGAACTCATTGCAGCATAGCGCGTTGTGGCCCCGATCAGGGTAAAGCGGGGCAGATTCAATCGCAGGCTTCTTGCGCCAGGGCCCTTGCCCAGTATGATATCGAGCGCAAAATCCTCCATAGCGGGATATAGTATCTCTTCAACGATCCTGCTCAGGCGGTGTACTTCGTCAATAAACAATACATCGCCTTTTTGAAGATTAGTAAGTATTGCAGCAAGGTCACCAGGGCGTTCGATGGCAGGGCCGGAACTGACCTTGATGTTCACTCCCATCTCACCTGCGATGATGAATGCGAGGGTGGTTTTTCCAAGTCCCGGAGGTCCGTAAAGCAAGATATGGTCTATGGCCTCGCCGCGTTTCTGTGCAGCTTTGATGCCAATATCCAGATTGTCTTTGACCTTCTGCTGGCCTATGAAATCGCCAAGTTTCCTAGGCCTGAGATTGGCATCGAGGGTAGTGTCTTCCGGACCGAGCTTGCCGGATACTATTCTAGGTGATTCTTCGTCCTGCATTTCAGATTCACGAATATGAATTTAGTAGCATTATAGCACAGGAAATTAAATGGAAACCCTGTTATCCGCTTCTAAAAAAGAAAGCCCCCGCATAATGCGGGGACTTTTAAAACCCATTAATAACTAGTATCTACCTATTCCTGCTCTCCAACCGTATCTGGTGGCGACTCAACTGCCACCGTGCTTTCCATTGACTCGAGCATTTGGTCCACACTATCGGAGTATACGATCGGGGTGTCATCAAGCAACGCATTGGCAGGCCGGCCCGGTTTTTGAGTGAGTGTAATGGTTGAAGGAATGAGTTTGCCTATAATGACGTTCTCTTTCAATCCGTGCAGCCTGTCGGTCTTACCCCAAATAGCTGCTTCCGCCAGGACCCTGGTGGTTTCCTGGAACGAAGCCGCAGCCAGCCAGCTGTCGGTATTAAGCGAAGCCCGCGTGATGCCCAGCAGTACCGGCCTGGCTACCGCCTGGTCACCACCTTCTGCTTCCATCTTGGCGTTGATATTCTCGAAATCAAGCCTGTCAACCAGGTCACCCACCAGCAAGTCAGTATCGCCGGAGAACTCCACTCGTACGCGTTTCAGCATCTGCCGCACGATAGTCTCAACGTGTTTATCGTTAATGTTTACGCCCTGTGACCGGTATACCCTTTGTACCTCATCAATCAAGTAGCGCAGTACTTCATTACGGCCATTTATATGAAGGATATCCTGCGGGTCTTTGACACCTTCGACGAGTTTGTCTCCGGCCCGGACATAGTCACCCTGTCTTACAAGGACATGGCTGCTCACCGGGACGTCGTACTTGCGCTCGTCTTTTTCTTCATAGGTTATGATTACCTTCCCATCATCAATCCTGGTAATTCCATCAACGCGTGAGACAAGGGGAGTATGGTCGCCGGACTTGGCAACGGCAGTACCCGGCTCCGCCAGGGAGTCGCCGCGTTTCACAACTGCATTATTCTCGGCAGTGATCTTATAACCTGCCGGAACCTCATGTTCAATCGGGTAGGCTTCCACATGCGTGATAGTAATTTCACGGTGTTTGAGAACACCATCTTCAACTGCCTCGTTCATATTTACGGTACCATCGATCTCTGTAAGTATCGCTTTGCCCTTCGGCACCCTGGCTTCAAATAGCTCTTCTACACGCGGCAGACCCGTGGTGATATCAGTACCTACAACACCACCGGTATGGAAGGTCCGTAACGTAAGCTGCGTGCCCGGTTCGCCGATGCTCTGCGCCGCGATAATACCAACCGCCCCACCTATTTTCACCAATTCGGTGGTTGACAGGTCACGTCCATAGCAATAGCGGCATATGCCACGCTTGGAGTTACAGATAAGCGGTGACCTAACGCTGACTTTTTGGACTTTGGCCTGTATGATCAGCCTGAGCTTTTCCTCGTCGATCATCTCGTTCTTTTCAACAATGATCTCCCCGGTCTGAGGATCGACTACTTCAACGGCCACCACCCTGCCTTTGATACGCTCCTCCAATGAAGGCAGCAAACCCCTTTCTTTCTCACTGGAAACTGCAGAAAACTCCAGGCCATCTCCCGTATAACCGCAGTCCTCCTCAAGAATTATGAGGTCCTGTGCGACGTCGATTAAGCGCCTCGTAAGGTAACCGGCGTCAGAAGTCCTCAGCGCTGTATCTGCAAGGCCTTTGCGCGCGCCATGGGTTGACATGAAATATTCCATTACCGAGAGCCCCTCACGGAAGCTGGCTTTGATCGGGAACGGGATAATACGTCCTGAAGGGTCCGTCATCAGGCCACGGATGCCAGCCATCTGCCTGATCTGCGAAATGTTACCTTTGGCGCCGGAGAATGCCATCATATATACGCCGCCATACCTGTCAAGGGACTTTTTTATCTCATCCTCAATATGGTTGGTGGTTTTCGTCCAGACATCAATGGCCTGGCCTTCAAACTCTTCTTCAGTTATCAAACCGCGGTTGAACTGGTTTTGCAATATGGCAATATCTTCATCACCTTTACTGATGAGTTTCGGTTTAATCTTGGGTACCTCGATATCCCTGGCTGCAATGGTTGTCCCCGATTTGGTTGTATATTCGAAACCAAGCGATTTAAGCTCATCGAGCATATGGACAGTGTCCTCACGTCCGCACCAGCGGAAGCACTCAGAAACAAGCCGCCTCAGATCGCCCTTGGTCGTGGCAAAGTTGCAGAAACCTTTATATGGATCATGCCGGCGTAATCCTGCAGGAAGTATACGGTTAAAAATAATCCTGCCCACACTGGTCCTGATTATCTGGTTGTCTGGTCCGGCCATCTTGAGAGCCGCTGCTTTTTCGGCAGCTTCAGGTGTCAGCTCTTCGCCCTCAGCAGGCTCTTGGTCTTCCCCAGGCACAGTACCTTTTATCCTGACAGCAATCTCTTCATGCAAAGTAGGATAGATAACGTCGCCAGTTATGTTGTACATCTCGTAAGCAAGAACAGCTTCCGAAGGACTGCCGTACGTTTTAGGTTTACCTTCCACAGAGCGCATATTAGTAAGGTAATAGCAACCCAACACCATATCCAGAGTCGGCGTCATAACAGGTTCCCCTGAGCTCGGAAGCAGCATATTATGGACGCTCAGCATATGCTCACGCGCCTCACGCACTGCCGCACGCGACAGCGGCACATGCACCGCCATCTGGTCACCATCAAAGTCAGCGTTGAACGCAGAACACACCAGCGGATGAAGCTGGATTGCACTGCCTTCAATAAGCGTCGGTTCAAAGGCCTGAATACTAAGGCGGTGCAAAGTGGGAGCACGGTTAAGCATCACCGGGCGCTCTTTAACCACCTCGGCCAGGATGTCCCACACTTCCGCCCGGGCACGTTCTACCTGCCTTCGGGCACTCTTAATATTATGGGCAAAGCCCTGCTCAATCAGCCTTCTCATTACAAACGGTTTAAAGAGCTCTAATGCCATGTGTTTTGGTAAGCCGCACTGATGGAGCTTCAGCTCAGGGCCAACAACGATTACGGAGCGGCCGCTATAGTCGACGCGTTTACCAAGCAAATTCTGGCGGAACCTTCCCTGCTTACCACGAAGCATATCTGAAAGCGACTTCAGTTTATGGGTGCTGGCGGCACTGGGCAATCTTCCCCTTCGACCGTTATCGATGAGGGCATCCACCGCTTCCTGAAGCATCCTTTTCTCATTACGAACAATAATTTCAGGTGCGCCAAGTTCCATCAGCTTCTTTAACCTGTTGTTGCGGTTAATCACCCTTCTGTACAAGTCATTCAGGTCACTGGTTGCGAAGCGCCCGCCATCAAGCTGCACTATCGGTCGAAGCTCCGGTGGCAATACGGGAAGTACAGTGAATATCATCCATTCCGGCTTGTTGCCACTCCTCCAGAAGGCCTCGATAATGCGCAACCGTTTGCTCAATTTCTTGTGTTTCTGACCCTCGCTTGACCGGATATCCTTGACGAGTTTCTGCCGCAGGTCCTCAAGGTTCATCGCCCGGAGGATATTGAGGATAGCTTCCGCTCCCATGCCCACTTCAAAGGCATCGCTGTACTTCTCCCTATACTGCTGGTATTCATTTTCGCTCAGCACCTGTAATGGAAGCTTATTAATCTCTGACGAATCGATCTTGTGATCATTATCAAGATCGCCGATTTTTTCTTCAAGCTCGCGCTTTTTATCTGCCAATTTCTCGGCGCTGGCCTGACCGTTTTGAGTTCCTCCCTCAATCTCTGCCAGAGCATTTAAGAGTTGCTGTTTCCTGTTAGTATAATAATCTTCCAGCTTCTGCTTGCAGGCTTCAGCGTTAACCGATATGACCACATACTGGGCAAAATACAGTACACGCTCAAGATTGCGTGGTGATATATCAAGCAATAGAGCCAACCTGCTGGGCACGCCTTTGGCAAACCAGATATGAGAAACAGGCGCTGCCAGGGTTATATGACCCATGCGCTCACGTCGCACTTTGGAATGCTCAACGGTGACTCCGCACCTTTCGCAGGTCACACCACGGTAGCGTATTTTCTTGTATTTACCGCAATAGCACTCGTAATTCTTTACGGGACCGAATATCCTCTCGCAAAACAAGCCGTCTTTTTCGGGCTTAAGCGTCCTGTAGTTTATTGTCTCAGGCTCAGTAACTTCACCATATGACCAATCCTCAATCTGCGTAGGCGATGCCAGAGAAATTCGGATCGCATTGAAATCATTTATCTCAAACACTTTTTCGTCCCTACCTTAAAGCTTTGGGTATATTTAGATTCCCCATTTTTTTCTTATCTTCGAAGAGGTTTATGCTCTGATCTTCTTCGTTGAGTAACTCGACAGCCAGACCCAGACTGCGCAGCTCCATAAAGAGAACCTTGAACGATTCGGGCACCCCCGGCTGAAGCACATCTTCACCCTTGACAAGCGCCTCATACGCTTTTGCCCTGCCCTGCACGTCGTCCGATTTAACTGTCAGCAGTTCCTGCAAAGTATGACTGGCGCCATAAGCCTCTAACGCCCACACTTCCATTTCACCAAAGCGCTGACCACCGAATTGAGCTTTTCCGCCCAGCGGCTGCTGGGTAATCAGTGAGTATGGACCCGTGGACCTGGCATGCACCTTATCATCGACAAGGTGGATCAGTTTCATCATGTAAATAACGCCTACGGTTACCGGTTGGTCGAATAGCTCACCTGACTTGCCGTCACGAAGTTGTATTTTGCCGAAGACGGGAGGAACAATTTTCTTTTCGAGATACACTTTTTCGACAATCTCATCAAGTTCCTCGTTACTTATGTGCCTGTCAAGGGTGGATACACCGGTACCCTCTTCCATTTCGAGCCACAGTATCAGGCTGGCCCTCCTCGCTTCGCCACGGTGTTTCTCGCTATCATCGAATATCTTCGCAGCATTGAATACATGCTCGCCAAGCCATTTCTTGACCTTGTTCAAGCCCTCATCGTCAAGGCGGTCCTTAGTGATAACGCCTTCCTGTTTGCATTTCTGAACAATCCAGGCCTTGCCAAGTTGATCTTCAATTGCAATATTGTCCGCCCCATCGAAAATAGGGTTAATAACTTTCTCTCCATAAATATCGGCCCATAACCCGAGATGCGTCTCAAGTATTTGACCTATATTCATACGTGACGGCACGCCAATTGGATTGAGCACT
>JAPLHL010000283.1 GCA_026389655.1 Chloroflexota bacterium | reverse complement strand
GCGCAAAGCGGGCAACCCGAATACAGACAAAATCGCCGGCCGCATGCCCTACAAGCTGTCTTTTTATGAGACATTCCTGGAGTACTTGGATTCACTTAAGGTTAAAGGTGACAAACTGGTTATCTGCGGTGACTTTAATGTTGCCCATAAGGAGATTGACCTGGCCCGGCCGAAGGCCAACAAAGATACTTCCGGTTTTCTGCCGGAGGAGCGCGCCTGGATGGATAAGCTGGTAAAACACGGGTATATTGATACCTTCCGGCATTTCAATAAGGAGCCGGGGCATTATAGCTGGTGGAGCTACCGCTTCAAGGCAAGGGCCAAGGATATAGGCTGGCGCCTGGACTATTTCTTTGTCTCAGACAATTTAATCGAATCGCTATCCGGAGCATTCATATTGAAGGACGTGCAGGGTTCGGACCATTGCCCGGTAGGCATCACCTTGATAATTGGTTAAGCACGCCTTAATATAAGATTAATGACACAACAACCGTCCGAAAATACAGGGAAGCATTTACAGGATACATATCTTCCCGGTCAGGACAGGTTGGAATCGCTTCTGTGCGCCCTGATTGAGCTCAAATCCAATATATCGGTAGTTGAGCAGCAGCACCCTTCACTCAGTAATGACCTCTCCTCATTATGCGACCTCGTAATTGACCATCTGAACCGGCCCCCGGATACAACGCCATTGGAAAGTACGCCGGAATCCAACAATCCTCCGGAACAATCTGAAATTTCATCATCGCCGGCAGCGGGGCACGAGGAAAATCCGCCCGTGTCATCCGGCTGCCCTCCATCATCTGAATTAAACGGAATGCCTGTAAAAAACAGGAACCCTCTCGCATCCATCTTCGACAGGGCGGGCGATTATTTAGAGACCGGCCTTGATAAGATGGGAGACGGGGTTATCTTCGTTTTCGAAAAACTGCTTTCTCCGGGCACACGTAAAAAGATAGAGTCCCCTGAAGATACAGGCTGAATTCTTCAGGTTCAGGATGCCCTGTCAGCGGCCTGGTCATTTCGCTCCAAGATTAATTCAGGAGCCGTCACAACCAGTTTTTTACATAGATTTTACATTCCCTACATAAGAAGGTAACAAAACTCCACTATACTGTAGCTAAACTGACGGTTTCGGAAAATGAGCAACTATTCCGGGGAGGGTAAATTAATGTCAACAAAAAAAGTATTATGCATAATAGCAGGCGTTCTGGTTGCAGGATTGCTGATAGCAGGTATAACCGCCGCCGCAACCTATGCGGATAATGGGCAGGGAGCGGCGGGAGGTAAACTGCTTGACAGGGTCGCCCAGTTACTCAACGTAGATAAGCAGAAGCTGGTTGATGCGTTTAAACAGGCCGGTACCGAACTGCGCCAGGATAGGATGAACAATATGTTCAATAAATGGGTGACAGACGGCAAGCTTACGCAAGACCAGGCCAACCAGTACAAGGCCTGGCTGGCTGCCAAGCCTGCAGGAGCATTCGGGCCGTTAATGGGGCTTACCGTTATGGATAAACTACTCAAGGACAATAAGATCACCCAGGCCCAGTATGATGCATGGAAAACATGGTGGAACCAGAAACCGGGCTTTGAACTACCCAAACCCGACAAAGCAGCGGCAGGTAACGGCGCTCAAAAGGGACCATTTAAAATGAAGTAACCATTCCTCTTTATTTGTGCGATAGCGAGGCGACGTCTGATTCCCGTCGCCTCGTTTCTATTTTATACTCTTTTCTGCTGCTCACTGTTTTATTATCGATTTTTCCTATATATAAATAAGAAATTAATATTGTGCCGCTATAATGAAGCTTACTGAGAGTAAGGTATACCTCAGATAATATCCACAAAGGAGGTTTAATATGTGGAAAAAGGTTCTGTGCTTGGCTGTCGGTATACTTGCCATAGTAGTGTTGGTTAGCGGAGTCGTCGCTTCCGTCAATGCGGATAGTGCAAATACAATGGATACAACGAAGTCCGGTCCGCCTCCCGGCGGCCCAGGTGGTCCAGGCGGACCCCATGGGCAAGGCGATAATGAAATGATGACTCGCGTAGCCCAGATACTCAACATTGATAAACAAAAACTGGCAGATGCTTTCAAACAGGCCGGGAGCGAACTTGCACAAACAAGAATGGACACCATGTTTGCCAAATGGGTAACAGACGGCAAACTGACTCAGGCCCAGGCTGATCAATACAAAGCATGGCTCAAAGCAAAGCCTGAAGGCGTCCCGGGATTCGGCATGGGGTCCGGAGATGCAACGAAAGACACTGAAATGATGAGCAAAATGCTTACAGACAGTAAGATCACCCAGGCCCAGTATGATGCATGGAAAGCATGGATAGCTCAGAAACCTGCCTTTGAGCTACCTAAGCCTGAAAGGCCCGCTGGGGCTCCTGCCGGCCCGCCTTGCGATAACACTACTGCCCCTAAATAGTCCGACAGCAGTTAATAATTAGACTTAAGCACAAAGAGGCGGCGTTCCAATAAAACAGGGACGCCGCCTCTTATATTCCCTACATATATCCTGGTTTCGGGCCTTTCCAATAATTAGACTACTCCAGGGATTGTACTGACTGTTTCTATCATCCAGCTGCTTTCAGGCCATATTGTAGGGGCGTCAAATGGTGCTTAATCTTGTGGCGAATAAATTAACCGCGCTGATGATTGCGAAAACCACCACGCCGAATATCAAGATCGCCAGCAACACCGAGGACCATTCACGGTTTTTAAACCCCGCATATGAAAACCAACCGCCTATAACCGCCATTAATACAGCGATGACGATACAACCTACACCAAGCCCTATATTTACTGCACCGACCATCCTGCATTCTAATTTAACAGCAAATCGCATAATTGTCCATCAGGATGACATCTATATGCGCTTTGCCAACGGCCTGGATGACTTGATTCAAGACCGGATAATCAACCAGTAACGATAAATTCGCAACGTCTTTGCAAAATTGATTTATGTATACTATGATATGTTCATAGGAATATAACATATGGGACTTCCTCGGGTGATCGGTAGAACAGTACCGTGTGGTTACTGTGAAACAACCGGAAGAGTGAGCTCAGGTTATGGGAGTTACGGTAAAACGACGTGCCCCATATGTCTGGGCCGGGGTAAAATCTCCGTACCCCCAACTGCGCAGAAGTGCAGGGGCTGCAACGGCACAGGCAAGCAACGCGATCGCTATCTGGAGACTGGCTTTGAAAAGCACAACGAGTGCCATGGGACCGGTTGGGTAGTAAGGCCTACCCTGAATCCCAAGTTGCAGCGCTGACCCGCAATTTCCGGTTGTATGTTCGCAGACCTGACACGGCTATAGGGCAGGTTAAATACCTGTCAGTCAGGTAAAATTGCGATTCAAAGTACTGGACCTGACTTCGCCGACGAACTAAACCCTGCCGAAAACAGCCCTCCCCAGGAACGTGTTCTTAATGCTGATCGCCCCTTCCGGGCACATCTCCTGGCAGCAATAACAGCGGATGCACCGGTTATAATTATGGATCGGGAATTCGCCCGTCTCCTTGTCCCAAATAATGGCTTTAGGATCAAGCGGGCATACCTTCTGGCAGATCCCACACCGTGTACAACGGGTCTTATCGATGGCCGGACCGGGGCATGTCTGGTTCTTAATGATCGTCATTAAACGGCCGCTGGAAACTGTCACCGGCGGTTTGCGTATAACGTCGAAATCGCTGACAATGATTGTACTGATATCATCCCCAACCACTTCAATTCTATCGTAGTGATATGTGCCCAACCCGACCTTTTCTCCCGGTTTCGACGTGGGCACAATTTCCGGATC
>JAPLHL010000381.1 GCA_026389655.1 Chloroflexota bacterium | reverse complement strand
AGATAGCGAGGGGTGGGACTTACTGGCTGGGCTATAATTCGGATGTCCGTTGCGTCAGCCTCACCGTTTCCGGCAGTCCATCACATGTCATGGATACCGGCTACAATGGCTTCTCATTCCCATCCAGCGGAAGTGCCTTCAATGGCTTGGTATGGATGAGTTTCCATCTCGCAGGCTGTGGTTCGTTGACCATCGATGCTCCCATCGTAACCAACGGGACAGGCGCCAGCAACATTAGTTCCAATTTTGCGAGATTAAACGGAGCCCTGAGTCTCACAAGCAGTGAAAACGCAACTGTGCACGTATGTTGGGGTACGAGCGACAACGGCACTGAGCTTGCAAACTGGGCACATGACGAAAACCTTGGATTACTGGCAGCGGGGCCTTTTTATGCAAATGTATCCGATCTCCTGCCGAATACCACCTATTATTATCGCTGCTATGCACTCAATTCTTCAGGATCAAATTGGGCGTATACGAGTACATCCTTTACCACGCAGTCCAGTTCTACTTCAACGGTTACAAATGCGATGGGAGCTACGAATATTACCGCTCAATCTGCTGTATTGAATGGGGAAGTCACAAGCGCAGGCAGTGAAAATCCTGCTGTTCATATCTACTGGGGTACCAGTGATGGAGGCGATAATGCAGCAAATTGGGGGCACGACGTTAATTTGGGTGTGAAAGCCACCGGTGCATTTACAGTGCCAATAACCGGCCTCTCCGATAATAATACATATTATTACAGGTGCTATGCCCATAATTCCGCAGGAAACGCCTGGTCTTCCCGTACATCATCGTTTGTGGCAGGCAGAAAGTTGATCGGCGCCGACGATATCACACCTGCTGGTACCCCGGCGGCAAACTACTTCGTTCTCACCAGATATACTGCAGATTATCCCGGCACCCTTCGGGAAATACGCGTAAAATGCACCAATGCAGGTAATGTCAAAATAGCCATATATAGTGATAACAACAGTCAACCCTGTAATTTGCTTGGCAGCAGCGAAAATAGTACAGCGGTTTTGGCCGGCCTTAACACAGTCCGTATTAGCCCGGTACAGGTTGTCCAGGGCAATGCTTACTGGCTGGCGTTTATTTCCGACGCTAGTTGTGTCGGGTCCATTAATTCCGGAGGCCCGACCTTTGTGAAAGCCGCCACATATAGCAGTTTTACTTTTCCGACGAGTGCCGGAACGGGTTTTAACACCAATCCTGCCGTTAGTTGCCTGCTCACCGGTTCAGGTACAGGGGTAAAAAGTTCTTCATTATTAACCGAAACGAGTTCCAATGAATCCAGTTTGTCCGAAACACTGCTTGACCGGACAATAACAGTCAATAATGTAATAGTGTCAGGTAATCTGACAGGCACCTTCAACATAACTGACTTCAAGATGGTTGGAATAAGTACCAGTTCCTTTGCAAACAAAGGTTTCTTTAATGCAAGTTGCCAATCTAATATTGAGGGTGTGAATTACACCGGCGCATGGCAGGGTATGTATTTCAAAGATGACTCAGTAACACCGGCTAAGATACTACTTAAAGGAAGCTCCGGTGGAGGTATGTCCGGTATTATTGACGGTTATTTAACCGAATCCACTGCCGGCAACGGTATATTTAATCAGTATCAATTAGATTTGCAGCTAAATCAGTTGGGCAATAAGGGTACTTCCGCTGCTACTCATCTGAATGGTAGCATTACTTATTCATCCAGCCAGGAACACCCTTCGACTCAGTTCTATGTGTTACAGACCTCTGCATCAGGTACGATCACAGGCGATTATAGCGGTACGTTAGAAGCGGACATAACGCATGTAAGCGTAGCTGACAACACCAGCCAATATTATAGACATGGTTTTTCCGTGCTTTCTTATACTTCGGATAATACGTCAGGACAGGGTTACACGTATGACGGCATTTCTTCTTCAAACCAGATTGCCTTGAATGGCATGTCTGGAAGCCCTCTTTTGGGTATGCTTACAGGGACTATAGATGGAAGCACTTCACCCAGGACATTGAGCATGGATATTGAAAAGATTGATGCGCTGGTTACACCGGCAGCAGATCTTACACTCAGAATTTGGAGCAATGAAAGGGTCAGCCCGGGGCAACCAGTGACTTATACTATTGAATACAGGAATGAAGGGTTGAAGTCCGCAACTGATGCTGTGGTTTATGTTGATCTTCCTTTTGTGGTCCAATATTTGTCGGCATCAGAAGGGGCAGATTATTATCCTCTTGTCAACCAGGTTGTCTGGGATTTGGGAGCCTTACCTGCGCAGAGCAGCGGCTATCTAACGATTCAGGCGCAAATTCTCCCGCAGTTACCTAATGCTTTATCCTGGCAAATCAGCACTATAATCGTAGATATAGTTCTTCATAGCAGCCCAGATAATCTATATCTTCCGGGAATTTGCACCGACGATCATCGGGATCCGATAAATAATGCGCTTACTCATATAGAAAACGCAGTTATGAAAGTTGCTTATGATGGAACTACTGCTTTTTCCGGATCAATGGCAGTCTGTGCCGCTAAACTTGGCGTTAATAGCGCTTCTGTTGATATCAACGGTACAGGGGCCAATGGTTACCTGGGGAATTATAACAGTGTTATTGCGCATAGCGGTGGTTGTATGACAGCAGCGACGCAGGCAAAACTTGCGCAGGGCGAGACACCGATGTTAACAGCAGACTACATGCTCCTTATGTCGCCTCAGTTTTTCACCAAAGCAGATGCCCTTGCTATAAC
>JAPLHL010000446.1 GCA_026389655.1 Chloroflexota bacterium | reverse complement strand
CGGCCTCTATTAGCGCCGGCGAGACTTCAACTTTGTCATGGGATGTCATAGGCTCAACGTCGATAAATATCAACCAGGGCATTGGCGGTGTCGGGGCAAAAGGTTCTGTGGTAGTAACTCCAACTGCAACCACTACCTATACTTTGACGGCCGGCTCAACAACCAGGTCAGTTACGGTTACGGTGGACACAACGAACGTAAAGAGCACGGCAAGCTCGACAATCCCGACAAGCGTACCGAAGATAAGTAATTTTACTGCAAGCCCGAATGCAATTACGCTGGGAGATACTATTACATTATCCTGGGCCGTTACAGGAGTAAGGACAGTTTCAATCAGCCCGGGTGTTGGCGATTTATCACCTTCAGGATCTACATCAGTGATACCTACTGCAACCACAACCTATACATTATCTGCTGTCAACAACTTCGGCACAGAAAATGCAACAGCTACGGTTACAGTGAGTACAGTGACCGATAACATAACACCACCGGTAATAAGGTCCTTTACTGCCACGCCCAGCAGTATTTCCGCGGGACAAATATCAAGGCTTAACTGGGAAATTCAGGGAGCGACCACGATTTTAATCGATCAGGGTATCGACACTCCGGCTTCACAATATTTGCAGGAGGTATCCCCAGCTGAAACTACAACCTATACGCTCACTGCCATCAATAGTGCCGGCACTGATAACGTAACTGTTACCGTGACTGTTGAACCCTGATATTTCGTCCTGTGCAATTTAACAATATTGCTTGACCATAAAGGTAGAACAGATAAGAAACAGTATATAATTAAATAAAGGGTGATCTAATTTGCTAGATAAAAGTAAAACTCGTTTATATCTAATTCCTATTTTTGTTCTGATTGTAAGTCTGGTATCAATTCCACTTTTGTCATGCAGCGCACCACCAGTGATTAATTATTTCAACGCCTCCCCGACAGCGATCACCAGCGGGCAGGCAGTTACCCTTCAGTGGGACGTCAGCGGCGCTACAAGGGTCAATATAAGCAGCGTTGGCGTAGTAGTGCCTTCAGGCAAGGCAATTGTCACGCCGACATCGACTACAACTTACGTGCTGACGGTATCTGGGAGCACTCAGAGCCTCTCTGTTACTATAGACGTGAAATCAACGGAGGATGTCAGCGGACCGAAGCCAGCCAGTATAAATGCTCCAACACCGGCAACCAGGTCAGTCGACGATTCTTCTGTCACAAGGGTTACACTCAGATATGATAATTTGGATAGTACCTATGATGACTATTTGTCGAATCAGATTGCAATATGGCATACATATGCAAAATTGCCCGGTTCCAACGCTGTAGCTTCAGCAGGCTACTCGCCAGACGTACATCGGACGTTTAATTCTTCCAGCTCTACCGGGGTCCCTGTGAAAAGTCCGCTGATAATTTTGCCCTTCAGAGAAGGCATGGTCTGCGTTGTTAAAAATTATTCCAGCCTGTCATACCAATTATATAAACTGGATACGGCCTGGTATTACAACCAGATTGATGATTCCGACCGCTTGAAAGAACCGGGATGGGGACTTATGACGACCTTTTCTCCCATGCAGACACCCTTCAAAATTCAAAAATTAAATATTGCGGGCGCTGCCAATATTACCGGATCTCCTGACGACTATAATAAACGCCTCTTCGCCGTACGTATACTGGATGAAAATGGGCGTCAGGTATGGACCAAATTATTGTCCTGGAATATATTTAGAAGCGATTCATCCGAGGGTATACCTAAGGCAGTCTGGAGAAGCATCGATGTAGACGATGTCCCCGTGAACGGGGATTTTTCTGTAGAAGTGCTGACTGAGAGTAACGAATATATTACGGGCAGGAATGCTTCTTTTAATTATCTCGCCCTGGCCTATGAAAAAATTAATAATAAGGACGTGACCACCAGATCGATTATTTCGGACGATGGAGGCAAACCCGAGAGTTGGGTACGTCTGTATAACCAGTATGGCGGACCTATTGCCTTTAATCTATGTATACGAGTTGAGGGCACCTACTTAAATAAATGACCATAGCTTTCACAAAAGAAGGGGCGCATCGCATGATGCGCCCCTTTCGTGTATCCACATTACATAAGTTTATGCGCTGCTGCTATGATCCTTTTTGTGCTGGGCAGGGTTGCATCTTCCAGATCACGGGCATAAGGTATATTACCCTCCGTGCAAACACGCCCATACTTGAACTGAATACCGCTTTCAAGCAGTACGGCAGCAGTTTCGCCTGACAGGCCGAACTCCTGGTAATCCTCGTCCACTATGATCAGGCGACCGCTTTTTGCCACAGCTTTGCACAAGGCGTCACGGTCCAGAGGGGAAATGCTGCGCAGGTCCAGCACACCGGCGGAAATACCCTCCTTTTCCAGCAAAGATGCGGCTTCAAGACAACGGTGCACACCGACAGCCACGCTCACCAGTGTTATATCGTTGCCCTCACGGCGCATAATGGCTTTACCCGGTGGTACCGGTTCCCATCTGTCCGGTACAGGCCCGCTGGCCCCTTCTGCCGGAATATCGTATATTACATTGCTTCTCCCTCCGGAACCCAGGTATTCCAGCCAATAGCTTGAGAGTAGCTTGTGTTCGAGATAGACGACGGGTCCGTTATGTTGTAAGGCGCCAATCATCAATGCGCCGGCGTCGGCCGGGGTCGATGGCGCTACAACAGACAGTCCTGGTATATGAGCGAGCCAGCCCCAGAGGGTCTGCTCATGCTGTCCTCCGTCCCCATAGCCGCCCCCGCAGGATGCTCTTACTACCATAGGGGCTTTCCACTTACCGCCGGAGAACGTGTCAAGTTTGGCAGCTTCATTCAGCAGGGCATCCGCAGCCACACCCAGAAAATCCACCAGCATAATCTCAACTACCGGGCGAAGACCTGCCATAGCTGCGCCTGTTGCTGCACCAAGGAATGCAGACTCGCTGATTGGCGTCGGACGTACTCGTCTTTCTCCAAAACGTACGAACAGGTTCATGCGCAAGCCGTGGACGTCCTCCCCGAAGATCACTATTCTTTCATCGGCAGCCATAGCCTGTGCCAGGGCATCCTCGATAGCATCAGCAAAACTCATTGTACGCATTTTATTATCCCCATAAATATAAATTCATTCTGCTAATAAAGCTGATTCCAGCGCTTGTTTTATTTCCTTTTCCACCTCTTTATCTATGGCGGATATATCAATTTTCTGTGCTTTAAGCTTGTTCCTGGCCCTGGTAATAGGGTCGTTGCGGGTTAGTTGTTTCTCGACTGTGGCTTTACCGACAAGGGTAAGAAGCATTCCGAGACTCCCTGAGCGTTCGGCAACCGGCGCACCCGGCTGTGTCGTAAAGGCTTTGGTGAGGGGTATTGTCAATTCCATCATGTTTGCACGCCGCAGAGGGTCGCCCAGATAATGCCCTTGCATCCTGGGGCAAAAGGCGCGTAAAAAGGACGGACCCCGGCCATTGCGGATACGATCTACAGCATTACCTGCTGAAGTATAGACAGCTTCGATATCTGTCCCGTCTACCTCCTGCGAGTCCATGCCGAAAGACCTGGCCCTTTCCAGGATATTGCCACCGGTAACGTGTGAGCTCTGTGTAGTTATTGCCCATGCATTATCCTTGCACACGAAAAGCACCGGCAGTTCCCATGCAACTGCGAGGTTGAATGATTCCATCAACATACCCTGGTTGCAGGCCCCATCACCGAAAAAGGCCAGGCTTAGGCAATTGTTGTTGCGGTATTGTGCAGCCATGGCGAAGCCGGTTGCCAGTGGTCCAGATGAGCCCACTATCCCCGATGAAGCGGCAAGGTGCTGAGGCGAAAACATGTGCATATGACCTCCCATACCGCGGCAAAGCCCGTCGCCTTTACCCATAAACTCACGGAGCATAAGCACGAGGTCCACACCACGTACGACAAGTGGGGGTGTACACCGGTGGTCAAGCGCCATTGCGTCGCCGTCACGGAGGTGAGCAATTACGCCTGCTGCAATAGCTTCCTC
This sequence comes from Chloroflexota bacterium, assembly GCA_026389655.1. Classification (GTDB taxonomy): domain Bacteria; phylum Chloroflexota; class Dehalococcoidia; order GIF9; family UBA5629; genus JAFGLP01. Next base: position 2,055 of record JAPLHL010000446.1, on the reverse strand, counting down.
GCCGATACCAAGATGCATCTCACCTGAGATTTTCCCCTCTTCCCATAATAGCTTGACGGCTTCTTCGAATAACCTGCTGCGCAGCATCTGGCGGTAAACGGCCGATAAATCCCGATCAAACACTTCCCACACCTCCATAATGAGTATTGGATGTCATTATACATCTACATGCTTTAGAACGGAACACCCATGTCTAAGCCTAGAAATGGGCTTAACGACACCGATAAGCCCTTAGAATCACAAATCTGAAACAATTTGGTGGCTAGTTGAACGGGATAAGCCGGGTTGGGTAGTTGGTAGTTTAAATACTTGTAGTGTTATCTGCATTCAATATACAATTGGTTTTCAAAGAGGCAGATGAAGTAGATGGCTCGACCGTTGTGGCTGGTGGCTTTGATCAGGGCCGGTTTCCCCGGCCGGTTTAAGCTGGCCAGGGCTACGCACTGGAAGCCGCTGGGAAGACTGGTTGAGAGATTGGTCTTTGAAGGCGACGACCTGGTAGTACTTCCCTCCGACCGTATAGTTTCCGTTAATCGTGATATAGCTGACCCGGGACAAACTGTGCTGCCCTCACAGGTTGTTGAGCATTTCATTAACAAGGCCAGTCATCATTGGATCATGAACACCTGCATCTGCCGTGAGGCTTCAAACTGCCGGGATTATCCGGTCGGGCTGGGCTGCCTGTTCCTGGGTGAGGCCGTTGAGGGAATAAATCCGGCGCTTGGCCGGCGGGTGAGCAAAGAAGAAGCCCTTTCGCATGTGAAAAAGTGCAGGGAAGCTGGACTGGTGCACCTTGTTGGCCGCAATAAGCTGGACTCAGTCTGGCTGGGCGTGGGCCCTGTTAATAAGCTGCTTACCATCTGTAGCTGCTGTCCCTGCTGCTGCCTCTGGAAAATGTTGCCGGTGATCTCCGGCAACATCAGCGAAAAAGTTAATAAGCTGCCGGGTGTCAATGTTAGAGTGACCGGCGCATGCAATGGCTGCGGCATCTGCACCGATAATGTGTGCTTCGTTAACGCGATCAGCATGAGTTCAGGTATGGCCGTTATCAGCGGCGATTGCCGGGGTTGTGGCCGTTGTGCCGCGAGATGCCCGCTTGAAGCCATCCAGGTGGACTACGATGCCAGTGCAGTTGGGCGGGCTATTGATAACATTGAATCACTCGTCCAGGTGTCGTAAATCATTATTTTGTACCGTACGGTTTGGTCCAATTGCTATCCCAGATGTTATTAGGCGGAGCCCCAACTTAAGGAGGTAAGCAGGTATGCTTAGTTGGCAGTTCAGATTACTCGAATTATATTTCCGTCTCCAGCATACATTCGCACCCAAGGCAATTGATATCAGGAAGGAACGTGCTGAAGTAGATGGGCTGGGGTCTTTGTTCAAGCTGCCGAAAGGGATTCAAGTAGTTAAGGAGCTTGCCGGTGGCGTCCCGGCTGAGTGGCTTATTCCTCCCGGCATATCTATCGATAGGGTGGTCCTCTATTTACACGGTGGGTCCTATGTAGCCGGCTCCATCAATTCGCATCGATCCATGGTTGCCAATATCGCTGTAGCCTGCAAAGCCCGTGTTTTGATCATCGATTACAGGCTGGCCCCGGAGCATCCCCATCCGGCAGCGGTCGAGGATGCCATGGCCACCTACAAATGGTTGATAAGCAGCCATGTCGATCCATCTCACCTGGCTATAGCCGGTGACTCGGCAGGTGGTGGACTGGCCATAGCTCTCATGGTTAGCCTCAGGGATGGGAACGTTCCACTGCCGGCAGCGTGCGTTTGTCTTTCACCCTGGACCGACCTGGCGTTTACCGGCGAATCATGGAAAAGCAAAGCTGCGGTTGACCTGATCATCCACGCTCATAAGGAACGTGAATTCGCACGGATGTATCTGGGAGGGATTGAACCGCAGTCACCTCTCGCATCCCCGCTCTACGCCGATCTGAAAGGATTGCCCCCGTTGCTTGTCCAGGTGGGGACATATGAGGTCCTGCTGTCAGACTCCAGGGGTTTGGTGGGCCGTGCGCAACAGGCAGGTGTAAATGCAGTCATTGATGA
>JAPLHL010000204.1 GCA_026389655.1 Chloroflexota bacterium | reverse complement strand
ATCCACCTGGATTACACCAACGATGCGGAGCAAAAGAAATGAACGGCGAAATGATTGAGAAGCTGCTCCTTTCCAGGAGCCGCCTTGTTAAAGAGCTTGAGCCACCTACTTCTGAGAGAAAGCTTGAAGAAGAGGGGGGATGTGGTGTCGTTGGCTTCTGCTGTACTAAACCGATGCCGGCCAAGCATATTTATGAGCCATCGAGGCAGATGCACAACAGGGGCAACGGAAAAGGTGGTGGTATTGCCGCCCTCGGATTTATCCCGGAACAGTTGGGCGTCAGTCGGCAGGTACTGGAAGACTACTACATGGTCCATGTAGCGTTTCTTGACCTTGGAGTCCGCGCTGACCTCGAAAACAAATACCTCTCCTCGAATTTTGAGATTAAGTTTTCACAGAAACTTGACACGTTGCCCGATTGGACTAAGGTCGAAGGCCTGGAAGCAAAACCACCCGATGTTTACAGGTATTTCGTACGGGTGAAATCTGATGTGTTGAGTGAGTTTATCAGCAAGAACAATTTTGCCGGTCTTACCAGGGATCAGGCTGAAGAAGAGTTCCTGAACCAGAACAGCATCCGGCTGAACCAGGAATACTACGCGTCCCTGGGGGAACAGAAGGCTTTTGTCATGTCCGAGGGCAAAAACATCATGATTCTGAAAGTCGTCGGATACGCGGAAGCGATTACCAAATATTATAAGATTGAGGATTTTTGCGCTCACGTTTGGATTGCACATCAACGCTTTCCTACCAAGGGCCGTGTCTGGCATCCGGGCGGTGCTCATCCTTTCGGCGGCATTAATGCTGCACTGGTACATAATGGCGACTTCGCTAACTACCATTCGGTTTGCGAATACCTGGCGGAACGGCATATATACCCGCAGTTTTTAACCGATACTGAGGTCTCCATATTGATGTTCGACCTGCTCGAGAGGACTTATCATTACCCGTTGGAATATATTATCGAGGCTCTGGCGCCGACAACGGAGCTGGATTTCGACCGTCTTCCGGATGATAAACAGGCGCTCTACCGGGCAATCCAGACGGCGCATATCCATGGTTCGCCGGATGGGCCGTGGTTCTTCATCATTGCCAGGTCTTTGCCTGATGAAAAAGCATTCCAATTGATGGGAATCACCGATACGGCCATGTTGAGGCCTCAGGTGTTTGCTTTCTGCGATGGGGATGTGCAGATCGGCTTAATCGCGTCGGAGAAACAAGCCATAGATGCAACATTATTGAGCATGCACAAGGATGATGAAAGGATTTGCCCGATAGCAGATCGCTACTGGAACGCCAGGGGTGGTAGCTACACCGACGGGGGTGCGTTCATTTTCGACCTTAAGCCTGATGCAACCGGTGAATTACGGATGACATGTACGGACAAGTTTGGGACCACCGTGCCCATGCCCTCACACAAAGAGGCCTGCAACTTCTCGGCCAAAATAGCAGGGAGCAATGGGAATGTCAGAAACGGCATTGAGCAGTGCTTTGAAAAGAAAAATGCCGCCGATGTCTTTAATTTCGTTTCCAGAAATATAAAGCAGTGGACCTTTGACGACATCCGGTTGGCATGTGATGCAATAGTGGATACGGCAAAAGAGCCCAAAAATACGGCAATCGGCATTGAAGCGCTCACATTATTGAATGATAGGAGATACTCTACGGGGTCCAAGAAGCGCAACCATGTGCTTTATATCATCCGCGGCGCCCTCAGCCGGCTGTTCAGCAGCATTCCGAGGTTCGATGTAGAGTCATCAGAGAGCCAATACCGCCTGATAGATTTTGATACACGGAATTTGCTGAGAGCTCCCCATAATGCTGAGACTACGCTGGTGATCAATGTAAAAGGATTCGATCCGGAGGGTGAGGGTTGCGACGCCACGTTGCTGATGGATGGGTATCTGAAAGGATGGAGGCATTTTATTAGCTTCAACTGCATCGGGCAGAGATTCATCGGATGCGGACTGGGACCGGATACGGATGGCGTGACCATCGATGTGTATGACAGTTCGGGCGATTACCTGGGATCGGGAATAGATGGATTAGAGATTAACGTTCATGGCAATGCCCAGGACCAGGTAGGTCAGATTATTAAACGCGGAAAACTGGTCATATACGGGGATGTCGGCCAGACATTCCTTTACGGCGCCAAGGGCGGTTCC
>JAPLHL010000287.1 GCA_026389655.1 Chloroflexota bacterium | reverse complement strand
ATGCAGAAGCTCAATTTCCGCAGCTATATATTGGAGAGATTGCCAGCCGATGAAAAGGAAATGGTGGCAAAGTGGGATGATAAATCCCCCTGCCCGGAGTTTATTTATCCGGGATGCAATGTTACAACCGTGCCTTACCTGACGAAAACCTCCCTGTTGCCGCCTATCCCGATAAGGGGAGGGCTGGATTGGTGCTGCAGCGAGACATTTTTCCGCATGGGCTATTACGATCTCGCTGCTGTACAGGGAAAAAAGATGCAGGCCAGATTTGCCGAAATGGGTGCACGTGAGATACTGATGATGTGCACGGCAGGTACATTCTCCTTTACCAAAATGCTGCCTCAAAGGCTGGGGATTAAGTTCGAGGCCAAGTTCAAGCCCCTGGTGCGCTACCTCTGGGAGCAACTGGAGAGCGGCCAGATCAAGGTGGTCAACAAGCTTAAACTACGGGCCACAGTGCAGGATTCTTGCTATTCCAAGTTCCTTGAACCCGACTATATCATGTTGCCACGCAAGATACTGGAGCATATTGGCGTAGAAGTAATTGAAATGCCGCGCAGTAAGGAGCGAATGGTCTGTTGCGGCATCGGTGCAGGCTTCAGCATGAGAAGTAACTATAATACTGCCCGCATAACGCTTTCCACGCTGAAGAGGATAAATGAAGCCAGGAAAACCGGCGCTGACTTGCTGTGTGTTTATTGCGCCGGATGCATGCAAATGCTTGGCTCAGGCAGCATTTTCTATCCCAATGCTCCCCAAATCTACCACCTGCTGGAGCTGGTGCAGATGGCTGCCGGCGAGCAACCCCTGCGGCGTATTGACAGCCGCGTCAAGACTATGTTTGCCGGTGTCGCACGGCACCAGCTGCCCAAATTACTGAGTAACAAACGTTTTCGGCCTGAGATGGAAGTTTAACCGCTGGCTAACTATTCAACGAGGCTCAATAAGCTGCATTAATCAGGCAATTTCAAAGACCGCCTTATTCCACCGTGTCTGCCTGTAATAGCGCAAGGGACTTGCGGGTTTCATCTTCAATAACAAGGTAAACTTCCTTGAGGGGTATACCCTTGTTCGTTGCTATTTTACGGCATTCGTCGTATTCGGGCGCAACGCTTAGAACTTCGTCCTTGAAGCGCTTGATTTTGACTTTTACCGGTCCAAAGCTGGTATTAATGACGCGGCTTTCGCGGTCGGCAATGTGCCGGAACACAGGGCGCACCCTGATTCCCAGCGTGGTAGTTTCCTTCATCAGGGTCTCTGCCAGCATGGATTCTAAATTGCTCGGAGACAGTACACTCAGCATTATAGCCGGGCGGTTCTTTTTCATCTGGATTGGAGTTAACCAAACGTCCAGTGCACCCTGTTTGAAAAGCTTTTCCATAACATAATCATATATTTGAGGATTCATATCGTCGATATTTGTCTCGAGCAAAACCATACCGCCTTCGTCATTTGCCCGCAGTGTCTCGCCGATCCAGAGACGCATCACGTTAGGATATTCCGAAGGGTCCCTGCTTCCGGCTCCGTAGCCGATCTTTGCCAGGTCCAAAGACGGACGCTGAAATTCGGCCAGTGTTGTTACGATGGCTGCCCCGGTAGGAGTAACGAGT
>JAPLHL010000211.1 GCA_026389655.1 Chloroflexota bacterium | reverse complement strand
AGCAGGCTTAATACTTTCTGGCTGTTAGTCGCAATTATATATGGATACAGCACTTTCCATCGCTCAAAGTATTAATCATGTGCTCATTATAATGAGCAACCGTGAGGAAATCAATAGGTAAAAGTATTACAGCTGTGATCTGCCCGTTGAACAAGCTATTGTTTCGCTCAAATGCGCTTTCTTTGTAATTCGTAAACCATGGGCTATTTGTAGAATTGCTGTACCCCTCGCCGTTTTCCTCCCATATTTGTTTTGTATCTGTAAAAAAGCTAACGAAAAGCTAACGGATTAATAAATATGAATAATTACAGGCCAATATTTACGATCAGGAAGGGTTTTTCTTAAATAGAACAAATGTACTATTGCACACGTAAAGTAATGATATTGAAGGCATGTATACTGATTTCAAGACCGTCACCATCGGCCGCTCGGTCACCCCTCCAAGCCGTTTTTATGAAGCTGAATTCAGGTCATCCGCCCCGGCCACTGGCTAATATAAAAGAAAAAAGCTAAGGGATAACTGACCGGATTTCTTAACAGCTTCAGACCGTTTATTATAGTTATTGAGTGAGGTCCCCGTCAAAGCTTTTGGGTGCATCCTACTGGAAAACGGTAACATTCTGTTCTCCCCCTTACCATCCGTGTCCGCATTTTGGCCGTCCTTGGCTTCGCTGTAACGGTTTCGGCGGTCATTGGAGGAATTGCCTTCGGATATCAGGACCGCCGTAGTCTGGGGCAAATGATGGACAGCTTAATCGGAATGTAAATGACTAACTTCTTGCAGCTTTTCTTTATGAACAAGACCCCCGGGTTTCCCTGGTCAAAGGGTGATAATTAACGAAATAGCCACGGTAAACAGTGCAAGTTGACCTGAAACGGATGCATCTTAGTAGGAACTCAGCATGTTTTCAATTTGACTGAGTCCGCTGAACGATCCGTCCTGTATTTTCCGTATTGTGCCGCTTGCGTCAAGAAAGAACGTCTGGGGCACAGAGCTAACACTATAAAGGCCAGACACCTGGCCGGTGATATCAAGCGGAACTGTGAACGTAAATCCTTTTTCCTGCAGCAGGGAGCCCACGTAGTTGAGGTTTATGGGCCCTAAAGCTGTTCCATGGATAACCAACATCGGAAGGTTTGGATTTGCCTCGTGCATTTGCTGCAAGAGCGGCATTTCCCCCATGCAGGGGGCGCATGACGTATGCCAAAAATTTATAATGACCTTACTTCCCCGAAAGCTGCTTAGCGTTACCTTGCTTCCGTCAGCACAGTCCAATGTAAAGTCCGGAGCGTTATTGCCTATCCCTGATCCGGCGGGCGCAGGTGTAACAAACGTTGCATCCGATGACGACGCTTCGTTGCCATCGGCGTCACGTGACGTGACTTTAAAATGGAAAGTTGTCTGTGGGCTTAAGCCGTACAGTGTTACATCGTGGCTTTTTAGCATCGTGGTATCTGATTGTTCGGGCTGCAGTGTCCCGTAGCTTCCAGACGTCCCATAGCTTACCTGGCTGGTGGCTGGTTCATCGGTAGTCCATGTTACGGTGACCGATGTGCCGGTGCCGGTGCTCGACATATTTGTTACTTTTACACCGGTGATCTTCGGCGGTGTAGTGTCCTGCACGTCAGTGGTCCTGAGTACATAGGGCGCATCCAGGCTGGCATCGACATCGTTGACCATAGATTTCACCGTAATGTGGTAGGCTTGACCCTGTTCAAGGTTGGTCAATTTAATACTGTGGCTGGTCACCAGGGCATCGTCTTTGGCGTTTTCGCATAAGGTGCCGCCCTCCTTGCAAGAGATCACGATGCTATTGGACTTCTTGTCAGTTGTCCATGTTACTGTAGCTCCTGTCTTGCCTATATCTGTGTACTGTATATTCGATATCACGGGCGGCTTTGCGACCACCGTACCGGGGTTAGTGTTGCTGGGTAAAGTTGTGATGGGTGTCGGGGTTTTCAGCATATCCATTATTAACACCACTGCAATGATGATGACGCCGGCCAGTGCAAGCAATGCAAGCAGCATGGGCCAGGGTGATTTCTTTTGCCCGCGGCTTGCATCTTTGTACGCGGCTTCTTTCGGTTGTTTTTCTTTCTTTCTTTTCTTTTCCGGTTTAATCTCCTCGATGAAGCCGGGGGTGGCAGCCGGGTAGGATTCTTCATATGGCTGCACTGCAGGCTGGCCATAGTACTGCTCCGCCGGCGGCATATACGCGGGATATGCTTGTGCTGATGCCTCCCTGGTCTTGTAAAACGCTTCAGCCTTAAAGATGGGCCGGCTTCTCTGGGGTGGCAGACGGTTATGGCCGCAATTCGGGCATACTTTGCTGCGGTCCGGCACGGAGGAGCCGCAATTCGGGCAGGTGCGTAATTCCTGCATATCTGGCTGGGGGATAGCCTCTCGTGGTAGCGCAGGAGGCCCGGAAACCATCTGGGGGTATGTGTCTTCCGGAGGAGCCCTATGGGTCGTAGGTCTGGTATGCTCTGCTGCTTCAGTGCCCCTCGTAGCCATCCTTCTATATGCTTCAGCCTCTACCGATGTATCTCTAGAACCGAACCCCTGCTTTAAGGTATTTCCACCACCGAATTTGCCGTGTACAGGGCAAAGGCTTGATCCTGGCGGTATTTGCCTGCCGCATTTTTGGCAAACTTTTTGTGTAGTTATTTCAGGTTCTGGGGAATATGACTGATCAGGTCCGCCGTGCGCTGATTTCATCACACCATACCCCTGCCGGGGAGTTTGTGTTACTAATGTGCCAAGGCGTCCGCAATAGGGGCATTTCTTAACGCCCGATTCAACCCTGGAACCGCAATTGGAGCAATAATTTTGACTGGCTGGTGCCCCTGAGACACCCGGCGCAACATAGGTGCTGCCGGCGTATTTACCCGGTTTGAACGACAGGTCGGTCTTGCCGCAATGAGGGCAAATCTTGGCGTTAGGGGAGTCTATTACCAGTTTGCAGTTGGGGCAGAACCGCGCTCCGCATCGTTGACAGGTGGTTGCATAAGGCTCATTGATGCATTGGCATCGCTGGCAGATTATATTGCTGGGCATGAATTATTTTCCATTCAAACAGGCCTGGGAATTTTATATTAAAGGTAAGTCAAGATATCTCATATGTCAAGTTTGAGCAGTTCATTATTCATGAAAATTTATTGAAGATATTCGGTACAACGCTTCCGGCGATTAATATGAATTGAGCATGAACTCCACTTCACCGGGGCTGGTGAACATTCCCTGCTGAAGCCTTTTGATTGTCCCGCCTTTGTCTATGAAATACGTTTTAGGTATGGTGACAATCTCGTACCTGTTAAAAGTACTGTCACCGGAATCCAGGCATACCGTAAAATTATAGTCTTTGTCTTTCACATATGACCGGATGGCATCTTCATCGGACTGGCTGCCTGCGACAGTGAGTAACATGACGTTACCGCTGTCCTTATACTTGTCCCATGTTGCCTGTAAATGGGGAAGCTCAACCTTGCAGGGTGTACACCAGCTTGCCCAGAAGTTGAGAATTACCTTTTTTCCCCGGAACTGGCTGAGGGAGACCTCCGTGCCGTCAAGCGTCTTGAGCGTAAAATTGGGGGCGGTGCTTCCCGCATAAGGTGCTGCGTTTGTTACAGATTCCGTCCTGAATGTGTAATCCCCGGAGCTCAAGGTATTTCCTGACTCATCTGAGGAGATTACCTGGAAATGGTAAGTAGTATCGGGCGTCAGTCCGGTAATATATACGCTGTGACTTGTATCTGTCTTGCTGATCTCGATTGATGGAAAGAGGTATGAAGTATCTGTGCCATACCTTACCTGCGAAGTCGCTTTCTCATCGGTTTTCCATGCGATCGTCACCGCTGTGTCGCTTGGTTGGGCGGCCGGTTTATCCAGGAGTATCGGTTCTAAAGTGTCTTTGGCAGGTTCTGGCTGCTTTGCAGTGACATTTTCGGTGGCAGTGGGTGACTGAGCCGGACTGTTAGCAGCATTGGCACTTGGTTCTTTAACATCATTTGGAACTGAGGTGGTCGAATCGTTAGGCAATTTGCTGGCTGCGTTAGTAGCATTCTGCCCCAGAATATTGGTTGATGCACCAAGAGGATTTACGGTAGACCACACCTGACTTAAAAAGCTAATGGTGCAGGCAACAAGGACGACCACCGTTGCGCTGATCAATATCCATGCAGTTCTTTTCGGGTAGTCGTGAAACTGCTCTTTCAACCAATTCATTATCGGCTTAAAGAATCGGTCCTGTATATGGCTAAATGTCGCAGCCCAGCTGCTTTTACTAGACAGTTTAATTATCTCAAGCATGCTGGGTTTGTCATCCTTTACGGTCATATCAGCTACAGGAGTAAGAAACTCTTGATTATTTGGCTCTCCCTCAGAAGAGTGCGGCGAATCATCGGCGGGTAAATTTTGTGTGGTACTTGGGCGATCAGTATTTTGGGTTTCCTTGCTAAATTGAACAGCGGTACGAAAATCGGTTTTGCTCGACGATCCTATATACTCGTGTAGCAAAAGAGATCCACATCCAGGAGTGGTGCACGGTTCTCTTTCAGTAGAGTATAACTTGCCGCATTTGCCGCATCTCCACTGTTTGCTCATCGGCTAATCATTGGCTCCTGAATGTCTAATAAACTCAGGCATGGTCGGAGAAGTCAACCATTTGGTAACATCTTCAAAATTGGTAATTACGTACAGGGTGCCCACAAGAAGAACTAAAATAAGAGCGATCGTAAATACCAAGGTAGCGGGCGTATTTGAATTTAACGTTTTTTTTGGCTTTTCTTCAGCATCCTCTGAACTGGATATAAATTCACTTCTACTATCGTCTACTGTTTTAACAAAGTCCCATTCTTTCTTCTGCCGTTTTTTCGGCTTCTTCTTTTCGTTAAGTTCAATATCGTTCCACCAGGGGGTATCACGATCTACCTTGCGCTTTACAGGAAGGGAGCGTGATGTACTGCTGACGGCAGGTATATGTGGGCCACTTGATTCGCAGATGGGGCAATATTGGTGGATATAACTCCTGGGTGCGCCACAGTTTTTACATTTAAATAGATCGTTCAAACCGGATTAAGCCTCAAAAATTATGCAATTAGATGAAATTTACTCAGATGGTTTGAAGATTTCAGGCACCGTAGGAGATGCTAACCATTTCGTCAACTCTTCGTAGTTATTGATAACATAGATGGCTGCAATAATTAATACGAAAATGAGTATAATGCCGACTACCCATGTTAGAGTGCTGTTTGGTTTTTCGGGGGCCGGCTTTTCACGCTGGTCGTCATCATCCGACAGATAGCGATCGTCGTCATCGGATTCATCTTCAGTGTCTCTGTCATCTTCTCTTTTATAGTGCCTTTTCGGTTCCTTATCCTCGGATTCATCCATGTCTTCAACGTAATCCAGGATAGGACTTCTGGGCCGCATGCCTACCGGAAATTTTGAATCGTCCTCAGAATCACGAATGGGATGTGAGCGTGGTGGTTCGTCAGGGATATCCATTGGCTCTGCCACCTCGTACCTTTCGTGAGTATGGGCAACCGAAGGCTGAGGTCTATCGATCTGCTCCGCGGAGTATGTGTCCCTTCGTTTTGGTGGATGTGCAACCGGCGGGCCACCGTCTACGGGTGATCCTACTGAATCGCTGAATGTATGAGGACCTAAAGATCCGCAGTCAAGGCATTTTGCATACTTGGAGGATATTGGTTTACCGCACTTGCCACATCTGAATTGACTATCCAACTAAATTACTCCCGTGAACCAAATCAGTCATTAATGCAGCCGACCTGCTGTGACTTACGTTATATTTACATTGTATTTGCATCATTCAATATCAACACTACAACGGGAACGATCGACTGTCAAGCGATTTTTGATCTACCGGGTCATAAATCATTTAAAGCTTGCTCTACCTGGTCGACATTAAAGCCGCCGAATTCGATGTTGCGGATTATCATATCACCATCTATAAAGAATGTGCACGGCACTTTTTCGACGTTATAGAGGTGAGCGGTGGTCTTATATGCGTCCACTACCACAGGGACTGTCAGGTCACCGTTGGTTGCTTTGTACTTGGCAATGGTTTTTTCTATTTCGTCCGGTGTACTCTCAAGAAATACAGCTATTATTTTTACGTTGGGGATGTTCTTATTCTTGAGAGTCTGCAGTAGATAGAGCTCGCGGTCGCATTCGGGGCAATATACCGCCCAGAATGTAAGAAGGATTTTCTGCCCCCTGTAACTTCGCAGCACTACGCTCTCCTGGGTCTGGAAAATAGGCAGGGTAAAATCGGATGCACGTTCGCCTACCCTGGAACCGATGGGTACCGTGATCATGGTCATGAATGTGCCGGGAGGATCCATAACAACTTCGTTGCCGGCGGCATCAGCCGATTTTATCTGGTAGTAATATGGGCTGTTTGCTTCCAGCCCGCTTAAATGCACAGAATGCGCTTTAACCAGCCTGGAATCAAGCTGAGTTGATTTGTTAACCGACTGATCGGAGCCGTACAGCACCTGGCTGGTAGCTGGTTCATCGGTGACCCATTGGATAATGGCGCCTATATCGGTCGGGATGATTTTTATTTGTGATATTAAGGGCAGCTTTACGTCCTTTGCTGCCGACGTATTAAACAGGTTGTCACTGCTGCGGGAAATCTCCTGGCCTTTGCCATCCGTTACCAGCACAGCAAAGTGATAAGCCGTTTCCGGTTATAATCCTGTTAAGGTTATATTTTGTGAGTCCCCCTGTAATGCAGCGACAGCAGTTTCGCCATAAGAGTCGGATTTACCATAGATCACCTTGCCCCAGGCAGGCGTAGCAGTCGACCAGGATATGACGGCGCTCGCTGAGGTGAGATCGGATACTTTGATGCCGGATATGGAAGGAGTTATCGTTGTAGTAGTTGTTGTCTTTGGCTGTTCTGCAGCCGGTTGAGTGAATAATGATGATAATGACGATAGGGAAGAGGGCAGCATGCCGTACTGGCGTACTAACATAAAGCCGACCCCGGCTACAATTATGATACTGGCTGCAATGATAACAGCGTCAATAATCCTGAGTCGCTTCCTGCCTTTGAGCTTGGCAGCGCGCTGGGTGGATCCCTTTATTGAAGCGAGTCCCCTGGCGGCCTCAGAAAACTTGATTTGTTCTTCTTCAGGTTGTCCTGAGAGTTTTTCATCATCATATTGGGGGGGCACTATTTTAGTTTTGATTGTGCTTTTGCCACAGTGAGGGCAGATAGCAGCAGGCGCCTTCAAAACCGCCATACAGTTTGGACAACGGTATTTGTTTTCGTCTTGTGCAGGCGCCGCCTCTCCCAGCCCGGAGGAAGCCCTCTTTTCAATAATCTTTTGCCAGAGGTCTACACCCCTTTGTTCAGTACGGTCCATGTACCATTTCTGTCCGCACCGGGGACATATGGCCGTTCCCTCTGGAACCACCCCACCGCACTGGCGGCAGAGTCGTGGTCCCGTCTGTGATTGACCTTCAGTCATAGTTAT
>JAPLHL010000186.1 GCA_026389655.1 Chloroflexota bacterium | reverse complement strand
AGTTCACAAGCTGCGGGCAAAATATCTGGATAGTATTCGCCTGTTGCCAGCGTAATCCAATTGGCGGCGTCGGAGCGATAATCCTCAAATCGCTTTATGTTGTTGGCCAAGATGCTACCTCGGGATCTGTGTTGGTGCTGTTCAGGTCAGCAATGGCCCCTTTAAGAGTTGAGTATGCGCGCTCGTGGTTCTGCTCAGTGAACTTTTCAAGATTGGTGACTGGGCTGAAAGCGCCCGGTCCGGCTTGATAGATAGCCGGGTTGTTGCCGGCAGTTGCGCTGTCCTGGTTAGCGGAATACAAGGTGGAGCCGAAAACAGCATAGAGGACGATAAATCCGATAGCAAGAATACCTAGCGGAAAGAGTATGGCTAACGGGGCTTCGCCTTTCTGCCCATTACATAGTTCAGATACAAAATTATACACGCATTTAAAAGGCACGATTTTTCCCCTTGGCATGTTTCAGTGGGTTCTGGAATATCTGGTATTTGAACATTTATAAGAGAACATTATATCTGACTGAACAGAATGATAAATCACCTATACGTCCTGATTTTAACCGGTACTTTAGTAACATACACCGAAGATGTATAAGAAGGCTGCTGATAACATACGGAAGCTGTAAACGTATTTCCACAAATTGCAACGGGACGCCCGGGAATGACTATTCCAGCTTGCCTTCCCTGAAGGCCTTGATATATCTCATGCCGTGCCTGTCTTTTCCTAGCAGCAGGTTGGCGGATAAGATATTCGCCATTAGTTTCTTATCTTTAGGGTCGATGATGGCCGAGTCCAGCCCCGCTTCCATGCACATCGATACGAAATTCTGATTGATCAGCCTCCGGTTAGGTAGTCCGAAGGACACGTTGCTGAGGCCGAGTATGGTATGTACGCCGGGATGCGTGGCATAAACGCGCCGGATGGTCTCGAAAGTTACCCCTCCCGCCTTATCGTCCGTGCTGACGGCCTGCGCCAGTACGTCCACGTAAATGTCATCGAGAGCGACGCCTTCGGCTACCAGTGAGCCGATCAGTCCGTCCGCTACCTTCGCCCTCACATCCGCCGTATGTGGGATGCCGGAGTCGTCTATACACAGCACCACCACCTTGCAACCGGAGCTCTTGACGATCGGCAGGAATGAGTCATAACGTTTCTTCTCGGCGCTGATGGAGCTCAGCATGGGCTTGACCTTGCACAGCTTTAATGCAGCCGCCAGCGCTTCGGCATTGCTGGTATCCAGGCAGAGCGGTTTCTCAACCACGTCCTGCACTATCTCGACCAGCCACGTCAGGTACTTAAGCTCCTCGCCCATGAAAGCGCCGGCGTTAACGTCCAGGTAATCGGCACCGGCCTCCACCTGCTGCTTAGCTTCATCCTGTATGAAAGCGGAATCCTGCTCCCTGATCGCTTTGGCGATGCTTTCCCTGGTCGAGTTTATTCTTTCACCCACGATTAACATAGGTCGATCCTCCGGTAATTTATGTATTGGTGTTACATTGTACCGTGCAGCCCTTGAAGTCCGCCATCCTCAGCTCGGCTGATGCGGCGGTATGGGCATTTGGCCAGGCCGCAGTGGCGGCAGCGGTTGAAATGCTCCTGGACTTCTGTGACGCCCGCGCCCGCACAGAAAGTGACGGATTTTTTCGGTATCATCATGCACTGCTGGTTAAGGCTTACGCCGATTGTAGCGGCAGGCATTATTTCAAATATTATTTTCTGGTCGGTCAGCGGCCACTCCCTGTAGCCGGGGTTCAGGAAGGGTCCCATCTCAATTCCCGTTGCTGATGCCCGGTTGCATATATGCTGGTGTACCTGGTCGCCCAGGCTGCCCAGCGCCACAGTGCCGGCTATATCCAGGTTCAGAGCTGCCGTATGCTCGCCTTTGGATGATAGCTCCATCAGGCGTCTCTCCAGGCCATCGCCGATCGTACAAATGGCGATCACCAGCGACTTACTACCCTTCCACCAGCCGCTGATCTTTTTGCCGATGCTGAAGCAGGTGCCGTTTTTCAGGATCACCTTATCTTCGGTCATCTCGGCAACCTGGAATTCCTTGCAGATGGCCCGCGGTTTAACCAGCGGTCTGGCATCTTCAGCCGCTCTATTGATAAGGTTGAGCATAGCCGGGTTGGGTTCCTTTTTGGCGCTGTAACCCTGTATATGGAGTATGGCGCGGGGATCGATTGTGACCTCGATCTTGTCCAGGTATTCTACGCCGTTAGTATCCATGACCTCACAGTATACTATATTGAAAATCCCTATTGTGGGGCGTGCTCTTTGACCGAGTTTATCATTACCTGGAAGTTCTCGAATTTGGCGTCGGACGGTATGGTGCAACCGGTGCTCAGAATGAACCCGGTTTTCCCCTTTCCTATATGGTCGATCAGCCTCTCGCAATAGTCCTGCATCTCTTGAGGTGTACCGATGGAACTTAGAGAGGCTGGAACGTCGCCCATAATGCACATGTGGTCTTTCAGTATCTCTTTGGCCTTGAAGATGTCAGTGGTGCTGTCAAGCTCGCAGATGCACATCTTCCTTGGCAGGTCCAGCAGGTAGGGCAGGTTGAGGGTCCAGTCCTGGTCGAAATGCATGACGGTTATCAGCCCTTCGGCGGCGAAGGCCTCGATCATCTTTTTCATGTAACGGAATTCGAAGCGTTCGAAGATTTTGAGCGGATAGTAGAAACAGCCGCCGCGTTCCAGGATGAGCTCAACGCCTGGGATGCCGGTGATGCGTGCCGCTTCGATGGCATATTGGGTCAACTCATCTACCATGGCGTCCATGGCGGCCTGCACCTTGTCGGGACATCTGTAAAGGTCCTGTGTAAACGGGACCAGCGAACGGCGTGTTGAGAAGAACATCAGGGGAGACATGACCATAGCGCCGGCGAGGGATGGTATGCCGCGGGCGGCCCAAACTTCCCCTTCGTGTTTATAGCGTTCTATCTGACGCTTGGCCCAGGCCAGTAAAAATTCCGGGTCGACAGGGGAAAAACGGCTGTAATGCTTTTTACAGAACCCGGCCCAGCCGAGGTTTGCGATATCGTCGTAGTCGTCAACGGTCAGGAGCTCCTTCTCGATAAACTGGGGAGGAGAATTGATGTCGAGTCCCGGTTCCTTGCCTGGCTTCCTGGTATCGCCGATACCTGCCTGCAGGACGGCCTCGACATGCGGTGGTACGGGAACGCTGTAACCCGGGAGTATCATGGCGTCCCAGCCGCCTACATCGTCAAAGGTGTCGACTATGGCCTGGAAACCTTTACTCGGGTGTGCGATGCCTTCTGCAACGGTCATTCCCTTGTGCCGGGATGGGAACATAACGTCCATCAGGGGTGCGACCGGCACGCGGTCGTAAGGTTCCAGTTTGATAGCTGCCATGGTGCGTTCTTTGGGGGTCATCGTTTCTTTGATCATCTATTTCACCGCCCCGGCCAGTTTCTTACACAACTCCACGCCTTCCGGCGCATCGTCGGTGAAGGCGTCTGCGCCGACGTACTTGCGGACCACTTCCGTGACAATGCCGCCGCCGATTATTATCTTGACTTTATTGCGCAGTCCGGCGGCTTCCACAGCCTGTACGGTCAGTTTCATCGATTCGAAGGAAGGTGTGAGCAGTCCCGACATGCCGAGGATAGGCGCTCCCGTCTCCTTCAGCTTGTTGACGAAAACCTCGGGGGCCACGTCTATGCCCATATCGTAGATCTCGAAACCCGCTGCTTTTAGAAGTATGGCCACGATATCCTTGCCGATGTTATGAATGTCGCCCTTGGCGGTGCCCAGCACCATTTTGGCGAGGGGCTTACCTGACTGGCCTGCTGTTAATCGTGGTTCGACAGTGGCCATTGCCTCTTTAAATATCTCGCCTGACATGATCAGCTCGCCCAGGAAGTACTCTTTATTTTTATAGCGTTCCCCGACGATTTCCATGCCCTGGCGGCACTCGTCTACTATTGACATCGGACTAACGCCGGAGTCGATCTTGTTTTTTACTATTTGCTTGACTTCGTCCTCTTTGAGGTCGGCAATCGCATTGGCCAGTTCAGACATAATTCCTCCTGTTGAGAATGAACGTAACAGCGATGGAGTCTAATTCAGGTTTGGAACGCAGAACGAACATTCATTCGGCATAATTGGTTTCATATTTTAAGACTAGGAGGGAGCTTTGTCAATGGGGGATTACTTCGACCGGCAGATATTGGACGCCGGAAACTGTAACGCTTTTACAAAATGCTTCTGGAAATCTGGCTCTGTGGTGAGCTCGATGTACTCAATGCGGCGGGCGATATCGTCTGCTTCCCGTCTCTTATCTATGTTCAACAACGCCAGTCGGGCGCCCTCACCTGCCGCGTTGCCTACGCTGTAAACGTTCTTTAGTTCACAGCCGGGGAAAAGGCCTATGGCTAAGGCATTTTCCTTGTTGATATAGCTGCCGAAGGCCCCTGCCAGGACGACCTTGTCCGGCTTGCCGATCTTCAATTTGTCCATGAGGATGCGGGCCCCGGCGTACATGGCGGCCTTGGCCAGTTGCACCGACCTGACATCATTGATGTCGATCGTGATGTCTTTGCCTGTAGCAGTCTCATCCGCCCGGGCCAATATAAAAGCGGGGCCTTCCTTATTAGCAACGAGGCGGTCGGATGAAAGGTTTTTGTTAAAGCGACCACCCTGTTCAATGATACCTGTCCGGACCATCTCAGCCAGCGCATCAATGATGCCCGACCCGCAGATACCACGGGCCTTCACTGCGCATGATTGCGTGTTCCACTTGTCGCTGCCGATGACCTTGAACCTCAAATCCAGTGTCTTGCCGTCTATCTCGACTTTCTCAATCGCTCCCGGCGCTGCACGCATGCCGAACTTGATGTTGCCGCCTTCGAAGGCGGGACCCATGGCACACGAAGCGCAGAGCAGCTTCTTCTTGTTGCCGAATACGAGTTCCCCGTTGGTCCCGATGTCTATAATGAGTGCCATTTTGTCCTGCTTGTACGGCTCCTCGGCAATCAACACACCGACCGTATCCGCCCCCACGAACCCGGCGATAATCGGCAGAGTGTGCACATTAAGTGACTTACCGTGTCCAAGTCCCAGCGAATCGCTGTCGACATTCAGTGAAGAGCTGATCAGGGGAGTGAATGGCGACCTGCCCAGCCCGGACGGATCGATATTAAGGAATATGTGATGCATGGCGGTATTCCCCACCACAACTATCTCCGAGATATTGCCGGGCAGTATCCCTGCCTTCTTGACCAGGTCAGCCAGCAAGTTGCCGATGCACGAGATTATTTCGTGATTTAGTTTGCCCAAACCATCCAGATCACTCATGGCATAGGTGATGCGTGAGATAACATCATCGCCAAAAGATATCTGCGGATTGATGTCCGCCGCCGTTGCCAGGGTATCCCCCGTGCTCAGGTCACACAGGTAAGCCGCAACGGTTGTCGTGCCTATATCCAGGGCTACCCCGTAAGAGCGCTCGATAAATCCGGCCTGGACCCGGACGACGCGCTGGTCCATCCAGACGGTTGCAGTTACTTTCCCGCCGGATTCATACAGAATTGGCGGCAGGCTGCCCAGCACGTCGTAATCGATCTTGAGATTCGCCAGGCCGAATTCCCGGTTCAGTCTGGCAGTGAGGCGGTCGGCATCACCGAGCGGGTCCTTCAGACTGCCGGGCGGTACTTCTACATAATATTTCCTGACGGCAGGCTTCAGCTTGACGGGGCGCTTGATGCTGGCCTTGCGAATGACCTGTTTGGCCATGCGGCTTGTCTCAGGTACAAAAACGGCTACATCGCCAAGCACCCTGGCATGGCAAGCCAGGCGAAAGCTGTTATCGAGCCCTCGTGCCTTCAGAACACTAAGCTCTTTCTTGGTAGGTGAGGACAGGGATTTGCCGGCGGATTTGATGCCGTGCCGGGCGGACAGGACCTTATCTATCTGAATGATACACTTGCCGCAGACCAGTTTGCCGCCGCATACGGACTCGATATCCTCACCAAGCTCGCGCGCTGCATCCAGCAGGGTCGCGTTATGGGGGACGCGTCCCCTGCGGCCGGAAGGTTCGAAAACGACGAGGTGTCCGCTCAATTTATCAACCTGCAAAACGCCTCTCCGGCGTATCAGGCTTTAATCAATTTCTGGCGCCACTGCTCGGTGGTCTGGCATTGATTGAAAGTGTAGATGTGGAAGCCGGCTATGCCGTTCGCTTTATCGCCCGACATTGAAACAGCCTGTTTGACCAGCTTGTCAGGGGTATACATTTCACTGCCCAGCAGTCGTGCGGCCAACCCGAGGTTGTGCATGATGAACCGTGTCGAATCGCCTACCCCGACCTTAAGCGAGATGTCGAGCAGCTTTTGCCTCTTCAGCACGCCGGGAATGCCGATATAGACGGGCAGGTTTATCCCGCGCTTGCGCATATCGCCCAACCACGAGGTGATCTTCTTCTGGTCGAAGCAGATCTGGGTGATCATGTAATTGACCATGGGCTGCTTTTCCTGCAGCGCTTTGAAAAGTTCATCCCTGCTGATTAGCGGGTGACCGTCCGGGTAGCAGCCTATGCCAATGCGTTTTGGACGGTTGGGCATCTCCTGCATGTCCTTTAGCACCAGTGCGGCTGAATGATAGGGTCCCACCGGTTCGGTCTCATCTCCGCCAACCACAAACAGCTCCTCGAAACCGTCTTCCTCATAGCGGTCGACCAGTTCTTCCAGGTGTTCACGGTTGCGTACCAGCCTGGCGGCCAGGTGCGGCACCACGCGGAAGCCGCGGCCCGCCATGGTTTCGGCCAGCTTGAGCGTCGCATCCAGGCCCTTGCTGGGGGAGACAGTCACGGCAACCGTGGCCCCGTCGGGAAGGAATTGCGCCTGGTCTTCGACACCTTTCATTGGTATCAGTTCGAACCTGGGATCGAGCAGAAAATTGCCGTTGTTGGATATGTTTTCATTAGATGATTTCATGTTTTTTATGGGAGTATTCTCCGGATTCCTTAAAATATTTTCTAGAATTATACGTTATACAGCGCATTTGATGCACATCAGGACACTACGCCAGTGTAAACCGGCAGGTGTAATAAGGATCAGGCATCGGGACTATTTTTAAAGTAATTTAGGACTTTTTCGGCTTCTTCTTCCCGGCCTGCTGGCACCGGTACATTGACTTGATATTCCTGCATACCCATACGGGTGGGAGCTGAATAGACGAACTTCAGGAGCGAGGGAGGCTTGCCTTCGGCGAAATTCACCGAATCCAGCCTGGCCCCGAGTCTGCGCCACGTGTGAAGCTGGCGGTTGATGTACAGGGCATTTTCAGTGATATATGTTTCGCCCAGGTATTTTTTGTTTTGACGGTAATTGTACCAGGATGTGAACCAGGCGGTGAAGGCAATGATAGCAACCAGAATCACCATTGCCAGGAGCACCCATATCCCACCCTTATGATCTACCAGGAAAAATATTATACCCATCGATAATGCGATCACCGAAATCACTAAAGCCAATCCCTTGTTTAACTGCTTCCTTTCCTTGTACTCTTTCTCTGTATATTTCATCCACTCTTCGGGGCTGTATTTCCAGTGCACGAGGACGGCTTTGCCGCTTAAAATGCTGTTCAGCAAGCGGGCACGCCCGGCGTAGATAATAATTACAATAATGCCGATTATCACCAGGAAGCCGCAGACAAACGATATAGCGAAGCCACCATTCATCCCCTCGATCCCGAAGACTTGAGGCGCAAAGACGCCGAAGACGGCCAGCGCGGTAATAACCGCCCAGGCAGCCGTCGTTTGCAGCGGCGGATTATTGCTCATATTCATTCTGCGCCTGCTTGCCGGTGTAGTCATCTGTATAATTTAGGCTGGCGGCTGGCATATCACTCAAATGTGATTTCCAGCTGAGTATCAGGCCAGGTCCAATCCCGGGAAAAAAAGGTGCGGGAACTTTCCAGCTTGCCATTACGTACAACAGTATTGGAATCTTCCATCTTGCTTACATAGTTCTGAATATCCACGCCACGGCGCCAGAAACTGGCCTTGATAGCATCACTGGATGGCGAAGTAAGAGGCATATTCTTGAGCTCGACTTTATTGTTATATTCGGACTCTGCAGTGCCAAAGTCGGTGGAAGTGGAAGTGCTGAACGACCGGAAGGTATAGACAATTGATATCAGCGTGTTGCCATCCCCAGAGACAGTGCC
>JAPLHL010000134.1 GCA_026389655.1 Chloroflexota bacterium | reverse complement strand
ATGTGTTCCTCCGTTGGGTAACACTACTTTTGAGGCAACGATACTACTTTCGGTAACAATTATTATGACGCAATGCGTCCACTATAAGTTGCCACAAATTATATGCTATTATTTAAACCTATTTCGCCAAATAAGCAGGAGGGTACTGCAAATGCAGGGAAAAACAGTAAAGGAAAGCGCTGTAATTACAGCTACGATTATGAGTCCGAAGGATGTTAATTGGGCAGGTAATGTTTTTGGAGGAGCGATGATGAGCCTTATAGACTCCACAGCAGGCTCAGTGGCAGTCAAACATTCAAGGGCCAATGCAGTAACGGCTTCAATTGACCGGCTGGATTTTCATCACCCTGTCTTTCCGGGCAACTTGGTAACATGTAAGGCCAGCCTCAATTACGTCGGAAAAACATCGATGGAAATAGGCGTCAGGGTAGAATCCGAGAACCTGCGGACCGGGGAAGTAAGGCATACAGCTTCGTCTTACCTGACCTTCGTTGCCTTAGACATGTCAGGCAAACCTATCGAACTGCCACCGCTTATCCCGGAAACCGAGGAGGAAAAACGCCGTAACCGCGATGCAGCCATTAGGAGAGAGGAGAGACTCCGCCATAGACAGGCCAGGGAAACAAATAGAAAGAAGGAAATCTCATAGCAGATACTCAACAGTTGAGCCCTTTATCCCGCTTACAGGCTTGGATTTGTCTTTAACTGTGTTTTGATTCAGGCAGGCCTTTTTTACCGACCGGGCAGACCGCTATGCAAATGCCACAGATTTCATCGTCCTGCTTTCTCCATTCGCTTGAAAGTTCCTTGGCTTTTTGCTGGCATTTAAAGGCATCGTAAAATTCATCGCGGTCGATTCTTGTGTTCCACAATTTGCCACTGGCTGCTCCTGCGGGGCAGGCGTCCACGCAGATGTTGCATTTACCGCAAAGGCTCTTTTCTAAGGGAGAGGCCAGCGGTCTCAGGTGGTAATCTACTAGTATGGAGGCAAGCCTCAGGCGGGGGCCGAACTTACGGGAGATGAAAAGGTCGGTCTTTCCGATCCATCCCAGGCCTGCCCGGGTGCCGACCATTTTGTGAGAAAAACGGTGCCGCAGGGTCCGGGAATAGTCGGGGGAGCGATCCAGGTCCGGTGATGAATTGGGCCTGATAACGAGGCCCTTTACGCCAAGACCTTCGATATCACTGGCCAAACCTGTTACCAGGTCCGATAGATACGCGTTGGTCTGTTTATACAGGTCATAATATTGAATATTGGGACCTTTGACGACCGAGTCCATTATTGCGTCATCAAGCCTCTTGCCGATGGTAATCCCATGGCTGTACCCTTTAAAACGCTCATGTAACAGGCCGGAAAGGTCGGCAAAGCCCCAGATATGCCACCCGTCATCTGGTATTCTTTTGCTGATGATCTCTACGATTTTATCTTGCATTCAGAGCCTCGCAGTCTCCAATTCCTCGATAAAATCGCACTCTTTATTCTTATAACCATTGCCTGTTTTGACCGGATTGTCCAACACCAGATAATTTTCCTCTTTTTGTGTGTACCTGGGCCAATTTGGAGCGCCGTCGCCATTAGGATCGCCCATCCTTGCGAATCGCGCCCAGTAACCCGCTATTTGATCGGCCAGTGCCCTGTCTTCATCCTGCAACCCCGGCAGCGCCATGAAATGGAATACAAAGGGAATCTCCGCTGCATGGTAACAGCCGAAGCGTTCTTTCCAATCGGCTATACCCGGTATCTGGTAGAGGAAGAATTTAGGCGGCATGGAAAAGAGGTAGCGGTAAGTCAGCGGTTGTATGGCCGACATGCTGCGCGCCATGCGGCGGGCGCCGCAGAAAAACCCGCTGCCCAGTACATTACATGCTGCCTGCCCTGCCGAATCAGCATCCCTTACCATATATTGCTCAAGGACCTTATCCTTCGCTGCACCGAATGCCCGCCCGGCGAACCGCTTATACATACCGAGATCATCAAGCCCACGGAATAAAAACAGCCGGAAAATCGTTCCTTCATCTGCAGTTGTCCCTGTAATGAAGGGCACGTTATTCTGCATACCTTTCCGGAAAGTTTCTGCCGGCGAGTCGTTCAAAACATGACCATCAATAATCAGGTGATTGATCTGCCAGCTTCCCGTAAAACCAGTCCCGGTTGCATCTTCCTGGACAGATTTATACCATGTCTCTAACAGCTCTTTTGCAGGCACAGCGCGCATCTTTTCCAGGGTCCCCTTTTCACCTTCAAACCCGAGCTTGCGCACGAATCTCAAACCCAGAGACTCCGCACTCTCAAGGTGGCCATTAGATTCGCCCAACTTCCTTAATAAAGAAGGCACATTGCCGCTGCTCTGGGCAATCGCCCCGTGAAACAGGCCTGCAGCCAGCGGAGATGACATCAAGGCGATCACACTGGCGCCGCCGGCGGATTCGCCGAAAATAGTTACTTTATCGGGATCACCACCGAACCGGCTGATATTATCCTTTACCCATTTCAAAGCGAAGATCTGGTCCATAATGCCATAGTTCCCTGAACTGTGACTCAACGATTCCGCCGTCAGTTCAGGATGCGCCAGAAATCCCAGCACATTCAGCCGGTAATTGATGGAGACAACTACTATCCCCAGTGAAGCGAAGTATGTCCCATCATACAGCGGCATAGACCCTGAACCCGTAATGAAGCCGCCACCGTGCAACCAGACCATTACCGGGTACGGACTACGCTGCATGTCTTCGGGAGTCCAGATGTTTAACGAAAGGCAATCTTCGTCCATCGGCTCGAAAGCCGGAAAAAGCGTCGTATCCTGCGGGCAAATGCAGCCGAATTTAGTAGTAACCAGCGGGTCTCTCCAGGGCACAGGCGGCTCAGGAGGCCTCCATCGCAACCCACCGACAGGCGGAGCGGCATAAGGTATGCCTCTGAAATTGGCAGCCCCACCTGCAATATAGCCCGTCACAGGTCCATACTTAGTATAAACGGTCTTTTTAGGCAGGCTGGCGATGAGTTCATCCAACTTATTGCTCATTCATAGGCCCTCCCGGTCACACTATTATAGGTGATTATATTCCATTATTCGAGGTTTAACCTCGAACAAAAAGAGAGCTACGAGGCCGTTATTTCAAGCATTCCCATGAAAAGGATGGGAACGGCGGAAGATGTTTTTAGCATGGCCGATTATATAATCGGGAATTCCAGCTATATTACAGGGCAGAATTTCTTTGTTAACGGCGGCCATTTCATGTATTAAGGCTTTTGGTTGCCCCTAGGCGGTCCTCTGCGCTTCTTTTCCATCGCAAATTGTATCAGGCATCCCGAAGACGATGGCCAGAGTTTGTAGCTCATAGTACTATTCCTGGAGAGCTAGTTCAAGTAAAGTTAGTTGATTAGCAGGAACGATTATTGGGTAAAGAAAGGGAATTTCGTCAGGGGCAGCGGGTATCGAACAGTTCTTATTACTTATAATAGCTTGAAGACTTCCTTTTTCGTGCCGTTGCATCTTTGACTATATCACGGAATCAAGATGAACTGCCACACCGTATCTATTTCCAGGTGCACAGACCCTCCGTCTCACACTTGTCAAAGACTTCCTCCAAAATCCAGTACCATTTCTCGTAAAAGCCTATGGCGGCATGGTGATAGAAATCAAGGCAAAGGCAGTCGTGACCCTTTAGAGGCCATATAGAATAATATATCTTTCTCCGGTGATTCTCCTTAGGAAGTAGAAGCTTCCTTTCAAGCCTAAGCAATTCAGCCAGTAGAGCGTATGTGTGCCCACCCGAACAGAGAATTAATTGTGGATTCATGATCTTTAGTTCTTTTTCTGTAAGCTCCCGCTGATTACAAGCGTGCTTCTTCCATTCAGAATTCGCTTTCCCACCGCCACATATTTTCGAGAGATTAGTCCAGCCGATGCTCTTCAAACCTAGGGCGGCATTACGACTATGATCCAGCTGATAGTAGTCCTCCTGGAACCCAGTCAGTATCCCATATGCCCACAAACCAGCTTGCATTACTGGCTTCTCGAAATTATTGCCTTTGCTACCTTTTTCAAGCTCACAGTTCAGGAATTCAAGAAGGTCGAAGTCAGGATTCCCTTGACAGTTCAATTCTTTGCCCAAAAGTACAATCCGCGGCTTTGCGGCAATATAGGTGTGCTCACATATCAATCCATGTCTTACCAGTCGCTCTCCTGGATGTTCCCTTTTCCATTTGTCATCCCATTTATCGTATAGTTGACTCAAACGTTCGTTGATTGACATTGTGTTTCCCTCCATGATTCAGGCAATCAGCACTGATAATTCGCCGACATGTCAAGATTATTGGAATTCTAGACGTTAAAGCCGCTAAAATCAACGTGCCGCCATGGCATCGGTTCACCTTCCGCAAGTTTTGGCTAATGCGCATCGCTTTATTAGTGGCCTCGCATATGCAAAATGTTACAGCGGGCATATAAGGTTAACTTTATTGGTGGCGATTATTATGGTTGAAGCTAAATCTAGAAATCTCAGAGTATAATTAGTATATGAAAACCAATAATAGCTAAATAGGCACTAACGGACGTAACCAGGCAAATTCAACAAGCGGACAAAGTACAGGAGGCCAGACTATGTTCGCGGCGTGCGAGAGAATGCAAGAGGTGAATTTTGGTGGGAGCTATTTTCGCACTGGCACTTATTATGTTTCTCATATACTGGTATATAAAGTTCTGGGCGTGGTTAGGTGGCACAATTGGCGAAGCAATTGGTCGTGAAATCGATAGACGGATTGCCCATAGGTATCAGGATCAACGAAATTCTTCGATTCGCGTGACAATTTATCGCGAAAGAAGCTCATACTTTGACGACGTGCTGGAAGATATACAACGCAAAAGGCACCTGAATAATGGTTAAGTAGATTTGAAGGAGAACAAATTGGAAGAAAAACAGCAGAGGGAAAAATGGCAATGGGTCAAAGGCATTGTTAATGACAAAGACGATCACATAAAAATATGGCACGTTGAGAACGAAAATCCAGTTGCCCTCTTAGCTCCGAGGAAAGATAGAAGTTTCGTGGTGCAGTTCTTACTGGCAGATAACCCAGAAGATATCCAAATCCGCAAGATAATTGATGAAGTGCGCTATGAGCTTGACTATTATCTAGTAGAGAAACGGGGAAAAAATCCATGGGCATATGCCAAATACCATTGTAATAGTGCTGCGAATATGTACTCCAAAGTACGATGGGTATATTTCCCAAAAGGACGCGTTGATCCGCATCGGACCAGCAAGGTGACATTCAAAACGGATGACACTGAGAGTTTATCCGGTATCTTGACACATTTTTCACAGTAGTACGAGCGTTCAAGAAGTAGAACAAATCAGAGGATTGTTCCTTCCTCTCTGGCCTTGTTCAATAAAAGAGGTAAATCAACGGCCGGGATCAGCGGGCAAGCTTGCCCCCACCACCAATTCCCCTTAGCCTTGCCAATTTTCCCTAATATGTAGTATCCTATACGATATTCAATGTCGCCTTGTTTCCACGGATGATGGGCAAGTTCTCCAGTCGTGTACTCTTTCCTCATCCGCTCAATAACAAACACCTTTTCTTTATTGTTACTTTGGGTCATAAACGTCCACGCCTCGCGGTAAAATCCACTAGTGCCTTTTCTCCCAATATCCTTGAACTCCAGTGTCTTCTTCTTCTCAAACTCGGCATTCTTTTTTTCTATGAACTCACGAGCATTCATTTATCACCCTCTATAATCTATCAACAGCCCTTCATTTTGCCGCCATTTTCTCCTTGTAGGCCTTCTTCTTCTTTTCGTATAGATCGTAATATTCTTCCATCAGGTCCCGGATAGGCAGGTGGTAAGGGCACCGTTCCTCGCATTCGCCACACTTATTACATTTGGCGGCGGGTTCGAACAGCGCTCCCCAGAAGCCGAAAAGCTGGTCCTCGGGCAGGCGTGCTACAAAGCTCGGAAAGGTCATGACAGACGATATGGCTATTCCCTCTTTACACGGCTGGCAGTAATCGCAGCGATGGCAGAACCTCGTACCAAGCTGCTCCTGCAGCTTGCGCATCTCCGCCCTGTCCCATTCCGTCAGGTCCAACGGTCCGTTCAGTATTCCCACGATCTGGTCTATCTCCTCCACCTTCTCAATACCCGGGATAGTCGCCACGTCCCTGTATTGAAAAAGGAATTTGAAGGCAATCGTGGCGTCCGCTATCATTCCCCCCGCCAGCGGCTTCATATCTATAAAGCCAACATCGTGTTCCCTGCAAAGAGGCAGAAGCTCGGTGGCCGCCTCGTCGTTAACAAAATTGAAGGGGAACATAATGGTCTCAAAGCGTCCTGATTCCACGGCCTTTTTGGCAACATCGATCTGGTGGGAGGTAATGCCGATGTGCCTGATTTTCCCAGCCTTTTTGGCTTCTCCCAGCACCGCCATTGGGCCTTTCGGGTCGAGGACCATGTCCAGTGACTTGAAATCGCTGACGGCGTGAAACTGGTACAGATCTATATAGTCCGTGCCAAGCTGCTTGAGGCTGTTGTCGAGATGCTTGGTAATTCCCTCATGGTTCCTTGCCGTCGATTTGGTTGCGATAATTAGGCCGTCCCTGCGGCCGGCAATGGCTTTTCCAATGCACGCCTCGCTGGTTGAGTAAGCATTGGCAGTATCAATAAAGTTTATGCCGTGGTCGAGGCATCTCTTAACTACGGCAACTGCTCCCTCTTCATTCAACCTCTGTATCGGAATCCCACCAAATCCCACCCTTGTCACCATCAAATCTGATTTCCCTAGCCGCATCTTTTCCAACAGTCAGCCCTCCTATTCGTCCAAGCACATCTTAAAGGAACCTAATCTTTCTTTGCCGATATTTTACCACTATCCGGGATTAGAGCTATCATTGATTATCTTTGTAAAAAACGGGCAGAAAGGAGACACCGATGGATGTTCTTGCAGCAATAAACAACCGACACTCAGTGAGAGGTTTTAAACCGGACCCGGTACCACAGGAAATACTCAAGAAAATAGTCGAGGGCGCTTTGCGCTCTCCCTCCGCTTCCAACAGCCAGCCATGGGAGCTCGCAGTAGTGAGCGGCACCAAGCTGGAAGAGATCAAGAAGGCGTATATAGAAAGCATCGGCAAGATGCCTGTCCTCGATATTTCCATAGCTCTTCAATATCCTGAGCCATGGGCATCGCGCCGTGCCGCTGTAATGGCGGGAGTGCTCGAAAAGATGGGCGTAGCACGGGACGACAAGCAAAAGAGGATGGAATTCGGACAATACGGTTCAAAATTGTGGGGAGCGCCAAGCTGCATTTATATTATGATTGACAGGGATTTTTACTATTCCAATAATGCCACTAACCACTGGAATATCTTCGACTGCGGCCTGATAGCCGAGAACATAATGCTGCTTGCTACCGAGCAAGGTCTGGGAACGATACCCGCCATACAGCCAGTCCTATTTGCCGATGTACTGCGCAAACTGCTGGGGCTGCCCGATTCGAAGCTGATGGTTATGGGTATACCGATAGGTTACGAAGACACGAACAACGCCGCGAACAAATTCCGCTCAACGCGCGAATCGCTGGATAAAGTCGCAAAGTTTTACACCTAGGGCAAGAGCAGGGCTTCAGGCTTTTCTCATTAACCGGCCCAAATGCACAAACAATCAGATAGCCAGAGAAAATACTTCTTCCCTATCGTCATAGGAAATCAGCTCGGCATAGCGTCCCCAGTCAATGAGCACATCGAGTTGTTTTTCGGCTACCCTGGGTGTAAATTCCGCTTCCAGCACTTCCTTTAAGTCATCCCACTTAATCTCATTGGATTCCGCGTTCTGCAGCATCTGGAGCACCCAGTGGACCAGCGGCAGGCGCTGGATCCTCTTGGCATAAATCTCCTTGCGCAGGATGATGCTCGCCTCTACAAATGTCTCCCCGAGGGGGCTGAGCGAGATATCGCCGTGAGCGATAGTGGCGAAACCGAGGATCTCCGCAGCTTCCGACAAGCGCAGCAGGTTATCCGGCTCTACATTGAGCTCCTTGGGCAACTCATAGAGATTGGCCGTATCGGCCGGCATTTCGGCCATATATTCCATCAAACCGGTTAACTCATTGAGAGACACTGAAGGCAGGGTACGCATATGGCCGGCCTCGCCCGGCTCGGCGCCCATTTCCACTTCCTCCGGCTGGGTCTGGCCCGCCAGGACGGAATAAATCGTATCCATATGATGAATTACGCTGGCATCCTTGTTGTAACGGGGATAAGGAAGACTTACAGGATGCTCAGCCACCACCCGCCCCGGGTCTTTGTCCATGATAATGATGCGGTCGGCCATGGTAACCGCTTCCTCGATATTATGGGTAATCATTAAGATCGACCGCGTCGGGATTTTACCGCTGGCCCATAGCTCCAGAAGGTCACGCCGCAGGTTTTCAGCGCTCAATACATCCAACGCAGAAAACGGCTCATCCAGACAGAGTAACTCCGGTTCAACAGCCATGGCACGGGCGAAACCCACCTTCTGCCGCATGCCGCCGGACAGCTCCCGCGGGTAGGCCGTTTCAAAGCCGTCCAGTCCAACCCGGTCGAGCAACTCCACTGCCCTGGTGGCGCTGCTGCCAGCAGACACCCCCCTGGCTTTCAACGCAACCTCGACATTTTGCTGGACCGTCAACCAGGGGAACAGCGCAAAGGTCTGGAAGACTATGGTGGCGTGAGGGTTAACACCCTCTATAACAGCCCCGCGATAAAGGACTTCACCGGATGTGGGCTTCTGCAAGCCGGCCACGATGCGCAGCAGCGTACTTTTGCCGCAACCCGAGGGCCCGACGATCACCACAAATTCACCTTCGCTAATCTTGAGGTTTACGTTGTTTACAGCAGTGAAGACCCTTTCCCTGCTTTTATACTGCTGGCAAATATTTCTCAGTTCGATAAGCCCGTTGTGCATAATCTAATTTTACTCCATGACAAACCGTTCTTCCGCAACACGATAGAGCCTTCTCCAGAAAAACCTGTTAATAAGCACTACAGTTATCACCATAGTGAGAGTTGCAGCAAACAGGCGTGGGAAATCTCCGGCGGCCGTAGCGTGCGCAATCATGGCCCCGATACCATTAACAGACAGGATATTGCCCCCGAATTCTATATATTCCGCAACGATGCTGGCATTCCAGGCGCCCCCACTGGCCGTTATCAACCCGGTTATGATAAATGGAAAAAGGGAGGGCAGTATCAATACCCTCCAGCGCTGCCAGAAGCTGAGTTGAAGCATCGAGGAAGTATAACGGAGGTCCTGCGGGATCGTACTGCTCCCCGCAATGATGTTGAAAAGCAGGTACCACTGTGTCCCCAGCAACATGAGAATTACGGCTGTTATATTGAGCCCGCCGGGCAGCGCCATAAAGAAAAGTACCATGAGCGGGAAAAGGGCGTTGGCCGGTACAGAGGCGACTATTTGAACAACAGGCTGTAAGATGTTTGCCAGGCGTTTGTTGGTCCCGATAGCCACACCGACCGGGACAGTCCAGGCCAGGGCTATTATAAGAGCGACGATGACCCTCAACAGGGTAAAAAACAGGCTCACAGCGATCTCGCCCCATTCAGCGATTGATACCTGCACCAGCAATTGACCGGCAAAGATCGCCCCCGCCAGCGCCATTACACAGATCAAGCCAATGAACCCGTAATATATCCAGGGCTTGCTTATGCGATCTGTACCAGTTTTTGCCCTGCCGGTAGACACTTTACGAAACGTATTATCAAGCAAGTAATTCAGCGGGTCGATGACGTATTGTGAAGCGGCCCCCAGGACTCCTGACTTCTGCAGTAAATCATAAAACCAGGATGTAGGAGCGTCCTCACTGTCAGCAATCCGAAGATAAGAGCCGATGTATCGTTCAAAATGACCGCTTCCTTCAGATAGGAACCCAGACCCGGCAAACGGAAATCTTTCTGCCCCACTGTGAACATTTCTGCAGCCATCAGGAAGAACCAGCCTCCCGACCAGGACATCATGCTATTCCAGATGAAACTTATCTGGAAAAACGGGAAGTCCAGGGTCTTGAACCTTTGCCAGAAACTGAATTTGAAAATACTGCTGGCTTCTTTCAGTTCCTTGGGAACGGTTTTCAACGACTGATAAAAGGCAAACGTAAGATTCCATGCCTGACTGGTAAAGATCAGTATGACTGCAGCTATCTCTGTTGCCAGGCCGGCCGGGATAATGGCGGTCAAACTCAATAACACCACGGGGAGAAAGGACAGTATAGGAACACTCTGCAGGACATCCAGCAACGGTATCATAACCTGCTCGTTACGTTTGCTCATGGCAGCCAGGTACCCGTAGATGAGCGTAAAAACTACTGAAAGGATGTAGGCAGCTCCCATGCGAAGCAAGGAGTAAAGGGCGTACCAGGGCAATGCATCCGGCTGTAATGAGATCACAGGGCCTTTCACATAAGCCGGGGCACTGAAAGCCACACGAAGGCCGAGGCCCACCAGGCACAATATCATTAAAAGGATAACGATCGTGGGCCACAGGTTAGTGCGCTGCGCCGGTTGTTCTGTCTTG
>JAPLHL010000396.1 GCA_026389655.1 Chloroflexota bacterium | reverse complement strand
GAATTATGCGCCTGAGTTCCTTGACACTCTGATTAAGAATATTGTTAGTGCGTTTTATCTCAGTGAGCGTATCTTCCTGCCGTTCTGATGTGAGATACGCTTCACACAATTGCATACCATAAGAGGCGCTTACCAGCCATTGAGCTAGTCCGTCATGAAGCTCTGATGAGATCCTTCTACGTTCATCCTCCTGGGCTGTCAGAGATTTCTTTAAAAACCTCTCCAGGTTCCTCTGCTGCATTTTGACACTGTCGAACAATGTTGCATTTTCAATAGCTATGGCAGCCTGGCCGGCCAGGATGTACAGCAGCTCAAGATCACCCTCGGTAAACGGGGTGCGTGAAGCAATTTTGCTGCAATTGATTACCCCAATTACCTTTTTCTTTAATAAAAGAGGTACACACAACGAGGAAACTACTTCCGGGTTCCCGGTGAGCTTGATCTGCTTCGCCTCACCATTAAGTAATATAGCGCGCCCCGTTTCAACGACTGACCAGGCAATGCTATCGTCGGATATTTCCTCTCCCTTGCCTATCAATTCACCGGGCAGGCCGATCGCAGACTTAATAATTAATTGTTGAGATAATTCGTCCATCAGCATCAGCGACACTCTGTCAGCTCTTGTTTCGATGCACACAAGATTTACGATCCTGTTAAAGATTTTATCTGCGTCGAGTTCGGATACCAGGGATTTATTCAACTCAAACAAGGGCAACAAAGTTTTTAGCCTCATATTTTCTTTGGCCAACCGGCTTCGCTGCAACACCTCCTCCACTATCTCTTTGAGATTCTTATTATTAACAGGTTTTTCAAGTATTGCCTGTGCACCTGCCTGGAATGCTTTAATAAGCAACTCGGGAGAGTCATTTTGAGTCATCACGATGACACCGATTGTAGGGCTTAAGAAGCGTGCCCTGTGAA
The DNA here is from genome assembly GCA_026389655.1 of Chloroflexota bacterium. Taxonomy (GTDB): domain Bacteria; phylum Chloroflexota; class Dehalococcoidia; order GIF9; family UBA5629; genus JAFGLP01. The sequence goes on along the minus strand of JAPLHL010000396.1, from coordinate 5,885 downwards.
GTACCTCAAAGGCATTGCTTTCGCGGATGGATAAATTAAAAATCAAAACGTCAATGTTTTTCTTTTGAATAATAGATAAGGCTTCCGCACAGGAGTCGGTTTTGACCAGAGCATAACCTTCACCTGACAAAATATTCTTAATAGTCGATGCCGTGGTCCGGTCATCATCAACTAAAAGGATATTTTCTTTATACATTACTACGCCTTAACAACAATTCCTTTTACCTTAATATAACATCACTAAACTACTATATTATTTTTTCTTAGGCCACCAACCCCACCAGTTTTCCTGTCCGCATTTTGTGCATTTCACCTTTATTGCCACCACGCCTACTGACCCACATGAGCTGCAGTTGAAGATTTTATTAATATTATATCCGGCCGTGCCCCTCAATCCTTCGGATATGACTTCTACCTGGCTGCTCACGTTCTGTATTTGTTGAATGGCCGCTTTCAGTGCAGCAGGGTTAGCCTGCGCACCGGGGCTGCCGGCATTGTTTTCCAATTTGGACACCATAAGTTCCAGTCGGGAAAGCCGGTTTACGATTTCGCCCACCTGTTCATGAAGAGACTTGATATCACCGGCTGCAATACAGTCTTCCTGGCTATGTCCGCTGTGCGCCGCCGGTTCAGGGGCACCTTTGGCCGGTATATTTGCAACACTGACTTTCTGAACATTCTGGTAAGACGGCGCCGCTGGCGCTGCTTTTGCCGGGGAACTATTGCCGGGTACGATTTTATGCGCAGGCGCAGGCTTGGCGGCCGTTTTGGTCACCATGGCGTCAATATCTTCTTGCGATAACATTTTACTTGTATCTTCCATCGCTCACCTTCATTCTTAATTCACGCCATTTTTCAATAATCGCTTAGTTCGCTTATCAGGATGTTCTTCCTTCCGTCCTTTGCCAGGTCCAGGTCACGTTTACCGTCTTTTTTCTCATGTCTTTGATCACATTCAAGTTCGCAGCCTGTACAAATATCCAGGCCTTCCTCAGCTGTCTCCGTTGTGGCACCACTTATTATTCTTATCCTGGGACTCCTGAGGCAATCAGGGTTCGATTTTATGACTATGCCTGTACGGCCGTCATTGAGTTTCACCATAGTACCCGCAGGGTAAATAGGGACAATACGGGTAAATGCCCTGACCAGTTCGGGGTCAAAAAGCTCCCCGCTATAAGCAATGACATACTCGATCGCATCCTGAGAAGAAACAATACTGTGTTCGATAGCAAACGCCGGGAGGAATTCCTCACGGTGCGGCCTCTTGGACGCAAGGGCAAAACAAACATCTGTCATTCCCAGAATCCTTGCAGCCCGGCTTATATCGTCTTTTCTCAGTCCGAAAGGATAACCGCTTCCATTCCATCTTTCATGGTGCTGCAATACCATGTTTGCCGCTTCGGGACCAATCTCAGTATACCGGGCAAGTATCTGTGAACTGTAAACGGGGTGCCTTTGAACAGCCTTCATTTCCGCATTATTCAGGAATCCCGACTTATCGAGGATGCCCTGTGGCAATAATACATAACCCATATTCTGAAACAGCGCTGCCATGCCGAGTTGCTTCAGCTCTTTTTTACCCATGCTGATTGCTTTACCCATCAATATGGAAAGAGCTGCAACTTTGATAGGGTGAACATAATTATAGTCTCTCAATGAGAAGCAACCCGCTATGGAAGGATCGCCCTTGTTCTCCGAGATCACTGTTTCCAGCAACTCGTCCATAAGATTATTCACAAGTACAAGATCGATCGGCTGCTGGTTCCTGCTCGTGAGCATTGCCCGGCATTCTATCAGCACTCTGCGTAAAGCTTTGGAAACGGCTCCCTCCAATTCCGGGGGCACCATCGGGGGGACAGAGATATCTTCGGTCTTCTTATTGACGACGTACAATTCCCCCACCCCGATATCCTCTATCTGAGCGATGTTTCTGGCATCCAGTACAATGCCATTCTGTAACACTACATCGCCCCAGTTATCATAAATCGGACTGGCCAATTCCATTCCAGGCCTCGCAAAGATCGCTGAAATGCGCTGCATCTAGTTTAAAATCCCCTTATTTCACCCTATCTGACTCATTAATATTCCATTACCTGCGTAATTAGCTTCCTCTGGTGTTCGGCATCCGCCAGGTTAATATCCTGAGGTTTATCAATGTCTCTCATCTCGCTGTCATAACAAATACGTACCTTGGGCCTTGAAAAGTACCCGCAGTTGGAGTTCGATACTATGCCGACTTCACCCGTATTGAGTTTGACCATAATTCCAGATGGATAGGTAGGCAACTGCCTGGTGAATATTTTTACAAGATCCGGATCGAACAGCTCCCCGCTATACGCAACGATGAACTCCATCGCCTGGTGAGGACGGAGAAAATCGGCGTCATCCAAATCGCCGGAAAAAGCATTTACGAATTCCTGCGCCTCTTTGGGCAATATACATCCCCTGTGCGGACGGTTGGATACAAGCGCAATCACACTGTCGGTAATACCCAGGATGCGGGCACCGTGACAAATATTTCTTGCTCTTAGACCATTAGGATACCCGCTGCCATTCCAGCGCTCATGATGCTGCCTAATTATAAGCGAAGTTTCCTCGGAGACCTGCCCATATCTTTTAACAATTTCAGATCCGTAAGCTGGATGTTTCTGAACGGTCTGCACTTCGGCGTCCGTCAAAGGACCTTCCTTATCAACTATTCCCTGTGGCAGAGCAGCGTAGCCTATATTTTGAAGCAGCGCTGCCATCCCCAGGTTTATCAACTCCGTTTGTCCCAACCCGGCAGCTTTCCCCATAAGCAATGTAAGGCTGGTAACTTTCACAGGATGAACGAAATCATAATCTTTGATTGAATGGCACCCGGCTACAACCGGCTCCCCCATGGCTACGGGGAACAACTGCTGTACCATTTCAAAAATCCCCTGCCGCAGAGGTGCAAGATCCATTATCTGGGCCTTCCCGGAACCTATGATATGCTGAGCTTTTTGCAGAGAGTGTTTTAGCGATAATGCAATGGACCCTTCGAGTTCAGGCGTTATCAATGGCCAGGCAGTAACATCATCCACCCGCTTATCCATGATAAAAAGTTCGCCCACTCCGAGCTCTTCAAGGCTGGCAACCTGCACAGCTGATAGCTTTGTGCCCTCCCTTAGTAACAACTTCCCAAAACAATCGTATAAGGCACGCCCCAACATCATGGTCGGCTTTGCGTGTTTGGCAGAAATTCTTCTCATTTTTTGTCCCTAACTTTCTATATTTTCCTTATGTTTAATGCCTTGCTGATAGCGCTGCGATGCTTTTCAAGTAGAAACAGGTCCCGAGTTTGGAATAACCGATTTTAACGGCATTAACCATGAACTCTGTTGCACCGACAAAAAGGACTCCATTATCCTTAAGCGAATCAAAAAACCGCTGGTTTAACTTTTCTTTTGCCTCTTCAGTAAAATAAATAGTTACATTGCGGCAGACAATTAAATTGAACCCCCTTTCAAAGGGGTCGGCCAGCAGGTTATGCTTCTTGAAAACGACCTTCTCCTGGATCTCTTTTTGCACCCAATAATCACCATTTTGCGCCGTAAAATATTTAGCTACCAGGTGCTTCGGCATGTTCTTCAGCATGTCTTCTTTAAATGGACCTCCAGCCCTTGCTTTTGCCAGGCTCAACTCATCCATATCAGTCCCCAATATACGGAAATTAACCTTCTTTGAACTGTCCATCACCAGCATGGCGATAGTATAAGCCTCAGCGCCATTTGAACAACCGGCACTCCAAATATTGAGATGACCACCATCTTCCATTAACTTGGGCAGTATAGTACTTTGCAGTTCTTTAAATGCAAAGGTGTCACGGAAAAATTCTGTAACGTTTATCGTGAGAAAATCACAGAGTTTTTTCAGGCCCGGTTCATCTTGCTCAATAGTGCGGCAATAGGTCACAACATCCTTTGCGGAGGAGTTTTCAATAAATGCCGACAGCCTGCGTCTCATCTGTTGGCTTTTATAATACTCCAGGTCTATACCAGTAATGTTAAGCAGTTTCTTTTTTAGAAATTGATATTCCTGATCTGTCATCGTCATATATTCACCAAAGACATGCTGGATTTTGAACAGGCGTTAGCTATTTCAGCAACAATCCTGGTCAATGGCACTACTTTATCAACCAATCCCGCTTCCGCCACACTCCGGGGCATACCGTACACGATACAGGTGGACTCGTCCTCTGCCAATATCATGCCGCCCCCTGCTTTTATCATAGCGGCGCCCTGGGTCCCATCCGAACCCATACCGGTAAGTATTACACCTATACAGCGTGAACCGTATGCTTTCGCAGCAGCCTCCATGGTTACATCGGCAGCCGGCCGTAATCCACCACAACGTGGTTTGTCCTGGTTAAGTTCTATCTGCCCGCTTAAATTCATCACCATATGAAAACCACCGGGCGCCAGTAATGCTTGCCCGTTGGCCACCACATCCCCAGCTTCAGCCTCTTTTACCTTTATCTGGCTCAGGTCATTGAGCCTGTCAGCAATGGACTTCGTAAATTTTGGAGGCATGTGCTGCACAATCAAGAACGCGGCGTCAATGTCCCCCGGTATATTGGGGACTACCTCATATAAGGCACGGGGGCCGCCGGTAGAAGTCCCGATTATGACAACATGGTTTAATTTACTGCGTTTAACTGAAGGCGTCTCCCGTTTTTTTGTCATACTTCTATGGAGGTCCTGCGATATCCTACGCAGTCTTGTAGTCACCTTGGCGACATCTATCTTGGCTGCTTGCTTTATTTTATAAATCAACTCATCGTCAGATTCATCCGAACCAGCAGGATTAATCAACTGCGGCTTCAGGAAAAAATCCACGGCGCCAATTTCCAACGCCTTCACAGTGATATCGGCCCCTTCTGTAGTGAGGTTGCTCAGCATCACCACCGGTGTTGGACAATGAGACATAATACGTTCCAGGGCAGAGATACCATCCATCTTGGGCATCTCTATATCAAGGGTTACGACATCTGGTTTCAGCGACTCTATCTTTGCAAGAGCATCCAGACCATCCCGGGCTACACCGGCTATCTCTATTTCCGAATCAGCCGATATGTGCCGGGAAATCATCAGGCGGGCAAATGCCGAATCATCGACTATTAATACCCTGACTCGCTTTTCCGGCATATTCATCTCATTTCGCTCAGCTGACATGGTTCTTCACCTTAGCTGATCATTTTCTTTACTGCGGCAAGGACACGATCTGCATCGAATGGTTTAACAACAAAATCCCTGGCTCCGGTTTTCAATGCTTCCATAACCATGGATTGTTGACCCATGGCTGTAACCATGGCAACCCTTGCGCCCGGATCCATTTTGATCAATTCTTTCAGCGTGGAAAGACCATCCATGTTCGGCATAGTTATATCCAGCAAAACACCATCGGGTTTGTAATCCTTGTATTTCTCAATTGCTTCGGCGCCATCTGCTGCCTCGGCTACATCAAAACCATTATCGGCTAACAGCTTGGTGCATCTCATTCGCATAAAAGCTGCATCGTCTACTACAAGTATTTTCGCCAATTTATCCCTCCTTATTAATTTCTTATCTCTTTAATGCCCCTCTTTTTAAAGAGCCCTTTTTAGCTAACTTACGCCCTACTTAATTTTCACAACCGCAGCATCTTTCGACAAGATGCGGTGGTTCAATTTTTGTGAGCCAACTGGCTATTGCTTTGCTTTTTTCAACTGCAATTCGGTTTATAGCCTTCCGGCATTGAATCTATTTTTCCTTTAACTTATATTTAGTAACGATCTCCTTGAATTCCCGGGCCATCCGCGATATACCAACCCCGGAAGCAACCACTTGCCGCATCTGGGCACTGATCTCTTCGGCGGCAGCAGA
>JAPLHL010000031.1 GCA_026389655.1 Chloroflexota bacterium | reverse complement strand
GTATTGGCTGGGCGATGAGGGGACGCAGCGCAAAGCGCTCGATTGTCCACCCCAGGCAAAGCGCGAAAATAAGGACGATTGGTAAGGCGAGATACGGCGGTAGATTCGCCTGCGATAACATGGAATAAGTGAACCAGGAGGATAGAAGGACTATCTGCCCTAGCGCTAGGTTAGCTACGCTGCTCGATTTCCAGATGAGCACGAAGCCCAGCGCGATAAGGGCATAAACCATGCCTACCGATAAGCCGGTGATGACATATTGCAATAACTCATCCATAAACTACGCTGCCTCTTTCTTGATACCTCTAATATGTATGCCGGTCGTTACCATGCCCTTGCGCCCGTCTCTATAGGTCACCGGCGCCTGGACGTCTATCTTATCTCTTCCACTGTATAAAGCGTCAATCAGTTCTTTATAACGCTGCTCCATGAACTCTCTTCTTAATTTTCTGGTGCGCGTTAGCTCCGCTTCATCCGGGTCGAATTCTTTATGCAGTAAGACGAACTTTTGCACGCGGGATGCTTCGGGCAGATAACCATTAACCCGCTCTAAGTCCTGCCTTACCAGGTCAGCCACCTCTTTTTTCTGGGAAAGGTCGACGAAGGTGGTATAAGGTATACGGTGGCGCTCGGCCCATTTGCCCACCATGGCAAAGTCAATGTTCACGATGGCAGAAACATAGTCTTTATCCTTTCCGCCGATGACCATTGCGTCCTTGATGTAAGGACTAAATCTTAAGCGTCCTTCGATATATTGCGGCGCGTATTTGGCACCTGTTACAAGCGTACCCATATGCTCCAATCTGTCAAGAAAGATCAGGTGTCCTTTCTCATTGATGTTTACGGCATCACCTGTATGACACCAGCCCGATATCTTCACTGCTTTGGTCTTTTCGGGCTCATTCAGATATTCCTTAAATGTGCTGTCGCTTCGCACCAATAATTCTCCTTCACCGGTGATTCTGACCTCGACGTTCAGTGCGGGGCGCCCGACACTTTGAAAATCGATTTCTCCCTTACTGTGCGATGAGATGAATCCGGCTTCTGTGCTGGCATAGGTCTGCCTGAGCTCGATGCCGATGGCATGTATGAGCTTGAACGTGTCAAGGCTTAAAACTGAGCTGCCGGTAACAGCGAACCTGACGTTGCTAAGTCCGAGCCTGTCCTTTAAGGGTCTCAGCAGAGATGAATTAGCTATGAGATGAAGCGTTTTCCAGAAGATGTCCACCCGGTGCTCCTGAAAATTCAGGTCGGCTATTTTATAGCCTACAGGCACCATCATGTGGTATGCGAACTTTTTCAGCGGATGAGCATCGGTCATCTTAACCTGTATTTCACTAACTAGGCTTTCCCATTGACGCGGGCCGTAAATTGCGAAATCTGGTCCGACTTCACGCGTATCCTCTGCAATCGTGTCAGGTTCTTCCGCAAAATTCAATCGGGCGCCTGTGAGAATATGAGGGATTGTTGCAAAGTAGCTGTCTCCTACCCAGGCGGCCGGGAAATTTGAGATCAAGTCATCGGTTGCGTCCAGCGGGTAGACGCTTACGAAACTGCGTGCGGTTTGTATTAAGGCCCTATGTGTCAGGATAGCACCCTTGGGCAAACCGGTTGTGCCGGAAGTATAGTATATAAACGCAGTATCATCCGGTTTCCCCGTTGATATATTTTTCTCGAAAATCCCCGGATTGCTTTTTTCGAATGCCTTTCCGTCCAGTATAACCTTCTCAAAGCTGATCAACATCGGGTCGTCGTAATTATTGAGCCCTTTGGGGTCCCAATAGATGATTTTTTTCAACGATGAAAGCTCTGAACTGATCTCCAGAAACTTGTCTGTTTGTTCCTGGTCATTTACTATGGCGAATGATGCGCCGGAATGGCTGGCTATATATTTAAGTTCAGATGGGATGGAATCTACAAATGCGCCTGTTGCGATACCACCTGCTGCCTGCACTGCAAACTCTCCCCAGAACCACTCCGGTTCATTGTCGCCGATGATACAGGCGACGTCGCCCCTTTGCAGACCCAGACTGGTGAGACCAAGTGAGAAATATTTGATCTGCTCGAAATACTCTTGCCAGTTATACTTGTGCCAGATGCCCCGTCTTTTAACGCACATGGCGACCTGCTTGCCACGTTTGTGGTAGTTATCCTGTATTAATTGTGGAATTGTACAAATATTAGTCATAGTATTACTTAGGGAAGGGCTGATTTTGTGAATACCGACCGCTGGGACTATGAAAGTCCAAACTTTTCAGCGGTCTGTCTAAAGCCGAACAGTGAACCCTCGAGGGTCTTGTGGTTAACGCAATAGGAAACTCTAAAATAGCCGGGGGTCCCGAACCCGCGTCCGGGGACGGTCAATACATTTGACTTCTGCAATTCGCGGACAAATTCCACGTCATCAGCGATCGGCGTTTTAGGAAACATATAGAATGCGCCTTGTGGTTTAACCAACTTATACCCCATACTAATCAGATTATTATACAGGAAATCGCGTTTTTCCTCATACTCTGGTATTGACACAGTAATATGTTGAAGGTGGCGCACGAGGTTTTGCATCAGGGCAGGCGCGTTTACAAAACCCAGTATCCTGTTGCAGAAAATCAGCCCGTTTACCAGCTCTTCCTTATTTTCGATATCCGGATTGATCGCTATATATCCAATGCGCTCACCCGGCAGTGCCAGGTCTTTAGAGTGAGATGTAGCGATGAAGCTTCTGTGATACATTTTAAGGATCGGTACATAATGGAGTCCGTCATACATCAGATTGCTGTAGGCCTCATCACTAATTAAGTAAATGCATGAGTTAAATTGTCGTTCTTTCCGGGATAGTACATCCAGCAATTTTGCTGTGAAATCTGCCGTATAGACAACCCCTGTGGGATTATTGGGAGAATTAATAATTACAGCCTTCGTCTTCTTACTGATTTTCTTTTCGAGATCTTCCAGATCAGGCATGCAACAATCATCAGTTTTTACAATACAGGTTTTTCCGCCGTGGTTATCAATGTAGTTATCGTATTCCATAAAAAATGGAGCGAATACAATTACTTCCTCGCCTGCATTAAGGACTGTTTTGAGTATAACGTTTATTGCTCCTGCCGCACCTACCGTCATTACAATATCCTGTGCCGAAACCTTGATGTCATTTTCATGAGTAATCTGCTTGGCGACGGACTCGCGGGTTTCGTGATATCCGGCATTTTCCATGTAACGGTGCATCCCGGCACGGGGATTATTACAGAGTTCTTTTAATGCCTGTCTAAATTCTGCAGGAGGCTCTATTATGGGATTGCCAAGTGATAGGTCAAATACATTGTGTTCGCCGTGTGTCTTTTTCAGGATAGCGGCTTCCTCGAACATGCGCCTGGTCCATGATCCCTCGACCATCCGTTTACGGACATTATCAGAGACTGACACTTGAGGCTACCTCCCTACCCTTTTCGAAAGCGCGAATATTGATATCCAGTATTTTGGCAGGTAATTGTTTGGTAATTGCCTGTTTCCAGATTGCCGGGTCAAAATTTATTGAGAGGAAATGCGATAGAAAACCCAGCATAAAAATATTCAGTGTCCTGATATCCCCTAATAGCCCGGCTTGCTTCGTACCGTCAATGAGGTGAATTCTAGAGGTCCTTTGTCGAAAAGAATCGATAATTTCCTGGTCATCCGGGTATCTTTGCGTTCCAAGGGAAATCGATAATGGCAGGATAGCGAGTTTATTTATGATGACCAGCCCATCCGGCTTAATATAGTTTACCCATCTGGCAGCTTCAAGCTTCTCAAATGCCAGCAGGACGTCCGCTTCACCCGGACTGATCAGCGGGGACCAGACTTTTTTGCCGATGCGTAGATGGCTTGTGACACTGCCTCCACGTTGGGCCATTCCGAGCGTGTCTGTCTTTTTGACATCCAATCCCTTGGCAAGGGCTGCTTCTCCCAGTATGTCGCTGGCAAGGATAGTGCCCTGCCCGCCGACACCAACCATCAGGATATCTTGTTTGTTCACTTGTAAATTGCTCACCTGTTGACCTTTCCTGCAGATGGTACAATAGCTTTTTTAGGGCACAATTGTTCGCAAACGGTACATTCATCTCCCATGCATGTCATTGCATCGATGTGCAGCTTGCCATCTTTCTTTTGGATGGAGGGACAGCCGATCATCAGGCATACGCCGCAGTCATTGCATTTTTCCAGGTCAACCTGCCTTTGGTTCTTGCGTCCCTTGTTGGCAACTGCGCATTTGCCTCTTACGACAACTACCGAGAGGGCTTTGTTATCGAGTGCCGATCGTATAGCACTTCTGACGGATTTGACGTCGAAAGCATTGACCACCTGCACGTCACTTACTCCCACTCCCCGCACGATACCTTCGATACTAACCTTATTTGTTGCACAACCCTGTGCCGAAATGCCTGAACCGGGGTGGTCCTGGTGCCCGGTCATTGCGGTTGTTCCATTATCCAGGACAACTACGGTAATCTTGGCATCATTATAGACGGCATCAACGATGCCCGTGATACCTGAGTGCATAAACGTGGAATCGCCTATTACTGCCACTATGTCACTGCTGACGCCGGCTTTCTCCAACCCTATTGCCTGTCCAATGCTGGCTCCCATGCATGCAGTAGTATCCATGGCGCGCAATGGGGGATAGGTCGCTAATGTGTAGCAGCCGATATCTCCCGTTATTATCAGTTTTGATTCTTTTTTAGATTTGCCGCTGGCATCCAGTATCTTGTTCCGCTGTCCGATTGTGCTAAGGATGAAGAACGCTCCCGCATGCGGGCATCCGGGGCATAACAGCGGCGGCCTTCCGGGCAAGTCTTTCAGTGGCCGCACTTCGGATGTTTTACTGGAATGACTGGTTGTGCCAATCTGAACGGCTGCGTGATGAACGGCCGATTTGTTTAACTCTCCAAATCTCGGAAGATGTTTCTTGCCCTCAACATGGATTCCAAGTATTTTGATGTTCTCTTCCAGGAATGGGTCAAGTTCTTCAACAACAAACAGTTTTTTAACTTTGCCTGCGAACTGCTGGAGCATTTTCGGCGGTAGAGGGTATGTCATCCCCAACTTAAGAAACGTGGCATCAGAGAAAACTTCCCTGGCATACTCATAGCCTACCCCGCTGGATACAATTCCAATCCGGTCATTGCCTTCGATTAACTGATTAAGAGGTGTTGTTTCAGCATAATCGGTGAGTTCGTCCATGCGTTTGTGCATATGCGGCACGCGTATGCGGGCGTGAGTAGGAAGCATAACGTATTTTTCAACATTGTGATGGAACCGCTTTGTTCTGCCCTGGCGAACTCTCTCATCATCGAGTTCAACAACGGATTTTGAATGAGCTACGCGGGTGGTGATCCTGAAAAGCACCGGTGTATCAAACTTTTCACTCAGGTCAAAAGCGACTTGAATGAAATCATAAGCTTCCTGGCTATCGGCAGGTTCAAGCATGGGCACCCTGGCCAGCTTGGCGAAATGGCGGTTGTCCTGTTCGCCCTGTGAGCTGTGTATTCCGGGGTCATCCGCCGAAATCACTACTAGCCCACCGTGGATACCCGTCGTTGCAGCGGCCATGAATGGATCGGCCGCAACGTTCAATCCAACATGCTTCATGGAAACTAAAGTCCTGACTCCGGCATAAGAAGCGCCCAATCCAACTTCCATAGCTACCTTTTCGTTGGTTGACCATTCGGCATAGATGTCTTTATACAGGGCGAGGTTTTCCAGTATTTCGGTGCTGGGGGTACCTGGATATGCCGTGGCCACCAATATCCCCGCATGGTAGGCGCCCTGAGCTATAGCTTCATTTCCGGAAAGTAGTTTGCGGACTGTATTCATAAATGCACGGTTTCTCTAAACGATTAAATACAAAGCGTAATTATAATAAGTAACCGGGAATTAATTCAATATAACCGAAAACTTAAAATACTTGAGGCTTCTTTTTCAGCGTTTCAATAAGCTTGTCCAGGGGAATTGCAGCTAGGGTAAGGCTTTGCAGACCGCCTGCTGACATATGAATGGCCAGTTCGGCTGCCTTTTCATTGCTGGGGGCTTCCACGATGTTTACAAAATCGTATTGACCCAGCAAAGCATACTGGGCAATGATTTTCACGCCCATGTATTCGACTTCTTTATTTAGATCTTTCAGTTTCTCCGGATACTCTTCGATAGCCTTTCTGCCTTCACCGGTCAGTGTCGAAAGCAGTAAATATACAGCCATGGCAGCCTCCTCATACTATTTTATTATCGAAATCGTATTATAATACGGCAAATGCATGCAATGTTATGAATAATATGATCTGATATTCAAGCTATTTTATCATTAATACTTTAACTATGTTAACTTGACAGAGTTGCGGTAAGCTTTAGTAATATAATATACTAATTGCACTTTATGTTTAGTGTTGGATTCATGCACGCAAACAACTATATCTACCGAAGGTGACTCTGGATCAAGTTACTGCATCCCCGCAGTAACACTGGAGTCACGCATCCCGGCAAAACAGATTTACTGACCTGTGGTTTTCCTGTTAAATATTTTTATAGTGGAGGTATATCTATGAAAAGGACGGTCTTTATTTTCATCTTACTGGCGATCACAGTGGCGTCATCTCTCATGGTTGCGTGCAGCACTCCTGCCCCGGTACAACAGCAGCCTGCCGCAACGGAAGTCAAGACCATAAAAATGGGATGCACGCTTCCATTCGACAACAGCCTCGGCATGGATACCAAAAAAGCCCTTGAGATGATCATTCCGGAATTCAACAAAAATGGTGGAGTTACTGTCAAGGGTCAGAGATACAATATCGAGCCTATTATTTATGATGATAAATATACTGCTGATGGGGGGCGCGCAGCGGTGGAAAGGCTTGTGAACGAGGATAAGGTAAAATTTATCATTTGTCAGGTTGGCTCTGCTCCGATCGTTGCAGGCCTTCAGGTTACAGAACCTGCAAAAGTGATGGTGATGTGTGGAGGCGCTTCATCCAAGATCATCGATCCTGTTAACAAGTACGTTTTTGGGACTGCCACCTGGCGGACCAATTTGGCGCCTCTGTTCCCACTGCTTAAGAAAGCATTCCCTGATGCCAAGACCATGGTTAACCTTTCACCGGATGATGAAACAGGTAAAGCACTGGCACATGATAATGAAAAAATTGCAACTGCTATGGGTATAAAGGTACTTGATAACATTTTTTATCCTCGCAGCACTCAGGACTTCGCACCTTTTGCCACTAAAATTGTTGCTTTGAAGCCGGATATCATGGATTATCCCGGTGCGGTAGCCGGTACTCAGTTCGGACTCCAGTTTAAGGCTCTCTATGAAGCTGGTTATAAAGGTGCCCATGTCAGCCCAATGGCCCCTAACCCTGTAGAGATTTTTGCAGTGGCTCCAAAGGAGTCCATGGATGGAATGATTTCGGTTATATCGGCAGCGGATATTCCGAACCCAACCCCGTTGGCTCAACAATATAAAGATGCCTGGACTGCCAAATATGGCCAGTGGTCAAATGCAAGCCTTAACTGGATACCGGCCTTTTATGCCTTTGTTGAGGCGATAAAAAAGGCGGACAGTGTAGATCCGGAAGTAATAACCGCTTATCTCTCTACAAACGGTTTATCATGGCAGGGCCCCTCCGGAAGTGGAATGCTGGTAAAACGCCCTGACTTTAAGAACAACAGGTTCTGCGATACTTGCGCATCACTGGATTTTGGAATATTTAAAGGTGGCAAATACGAGTATCTCGGTACTATCTCAGCGGAAGATGCTCTGAAGGCCAATCAGGATTCGTTTGGCGGGACCTGGAAATAAATCGGTAGTCCTGTATAAAACGAATCGGCAATTAAATAAGTATGCACGGGCGGAAGGCACTGTGATTTCGCAGTGTCTTCTGCTGTGTATTGAAAAGGTAGGCTGTGACCCTGGGTTTATTTATTCAGTTACTGGTAAATGCTCTCTCCCTTGGCTCTATCTATATATTGATGGTGCTCGGTCTTGACATCATATTAAGGGGCACCAAGATACTGAATTTTGCCCATGGCCAGTTATATATGTTGGGAGCGTACATGCTCCTTCTGTTTTTCCAGATGCTCCATATTGAGTTTGCTTTATCTCTTATACTGGCTGTGTTGATACTGGCATTGGTAGGTGCTATTTGCTATCTAAGCATCTTTCACGTAGTGAGGCAGAGATTTATAGTAACAACTACATTCTCTTATCGCCTGCTGTTGAGTGCCATGGCCTCGGTTGGGTTGATGATGATATTACAGCAGGGTACCCTGCTTGTATTCGGAACACAGGAACGAGGGATACAATCTCCATTTCCCCAGGTAATTGATGTTTTGGATGTCAGGGTCTCCTTATCGAGGCTGATAGTAATTGTTGTTAGTGTAGTAATCTGTATTCTTCTATATTTGCTGATGTACAGGACTAAATTGGGTAAGATTCTTCGGGCTGTCAGCTATGATCCGGAAGCAGTAACATTGCAGGGCATAAATACATTCTGGATTTTTGTATTTTGTTTTGCTTTGGGAAGTGCCCTGGCAGGTGTTGCCGGAGGAGTAATAGCTCCTCTCTTTTCCGTCACGCCATCTATGGGGCAGGACGTACTATTTCTTTCGCTGTTGGTATTGCTTGTAGGAGGGATAGGAAGTTATAAGGGCACGGTACTGGGCGGACTGTTGGTCGGATTATTATTAAGTTTCGGGTTCCAATTCCTTGGCGGTGTTGCCGAGTTATTTGTATTTATATTGGTCATCATATTCCTCAGTTTCAGACCTGGAGGACTACTCGGTGAAGCGACTGACTAGTTTGAAGGGAAAGAATGTCAAGCTCATTGCGATCATTGTACTCGCTGTTATTCTGGTAACACTACCACTTTATGTTGAGAACGCTTATATAATGCATCTGCTCATTATGACCTGTGTAGGCACCATATTGGGAATGACCTTCAGCCTGCTATTCAGTACCGGGCTGATTTCATTGGGAGCGGCAGCCTTCTATGCCGTCGGGGCTTACATATCGGCGGTTCTATCCATGAATTTCGGCTTTTCATTCGGGGGCGCTTTTCCTGTCACGGTAATCGCCTCTGCCTGCTTGGCTTTGGGAGTTGGTTCGATATTTGTCCGGAGCGGCGGTATAGCGTTTGCCATCATCACATTGTTGTTTGCCAGCGCTATTGTACTTGCCGCGGGGCAGATTGAGTACCTCGGAGGATGGGGAGGCATCATCGGTATTGCCCGGCCCACCCCAGTGGGGCCCGTCGAATTCACAAACAAGACAGCATACTATTACTTGGCGCTGGTAATACTGGCGCTGGTCATTCTTGCTTTTTATGCTCTTTATACGTCGCGAATAGGCCGGGCCTGGAAGGCCATAAAGTTGAGTCCCAACCTTTCGGGGACCCTGGGCATCAATCTCTACCGATACAGGTTACTGGCTTTTGTAGTGGCAGCCGCAGCAGCGGCGGCGGCAGGCAGTTTCTATGCCCACTACTTCCAATCAATTACGCCGGGTTCTTTCGGTGGTTGGCTTTCAATATATATACAATTATATGCTGTTCTGGGTGGTCTGGAGTTTTATTTACTCGGCCCGGCGGTTGGCGCAGTACTGATGACGTTTATACCTGAGTACCTGCGTGTAATAAAAGAATATGAGCCTATAGTGACAGGTGTGCTGTTGCTCATAGTAATATTATTTTTTCCCGGCGGTATTCTGGGCACAATAATAAATTCAGAGAAAATAAGCGGCGCCAGGTTGTGGAGCAGGATTAGCTCCATAGGGACATGGGTGAAGAAAAGTAGATGATCCTGGTCTTGCGGTGTAAATAGATGGCTTTATTAGAGATAAAGAATATAACTAGAATTTTCGGAGGACTGATTGCAGTTCGTGATCTGTCTTTGGATGTATATGAAGGGGAAATACTGGGCTTGATCGGGCCAAACGGCGCTGGCAAAAGTACTCTTTTCAATATAATTAGCGGTTTTATCAGTCCCAATAAGGGGAAAGTACTTTTTAAGGGCAAAGAGATAACCGGCTTGAGAATAGATCAGATAGCTCAGAAAGGCATTGCCAGGATATTTCAGGAACCAACATTATTCATGCAGGAAACAGTATTTGAAAATGTCTTAAGCGGGTTTCACAGGCACTATAGGCAGCCTTTCTGGAAAGCTTTCTTGCATACACCTGCTGCTAACAGAGAAGAAGCATTAAAAAAGGAAAATGCCTTAGAGATATTGGACTTTATGGGTTTGACATATATGTCCAACGAACTTGCAGCCAATTTGCCTCACGGGCATCAACGGGCCCTTGCCGTAGCCATTGCCTTGGCAACGGGACCTGAATTATTGTTGTTAGACGAGCCGGTTACAGGTATGAACCCTACAGAGACCATGGACATGGTGGAGAAAATCAAACAGATTCGTAAGCGGGGTATTACCGTACTTATCGTGGAACATGATATGAAAGCTGTGATGAGTCTGTGCGATAGGATTGTGGTATTGAGCCTTGGCGTCAAGATAGCTGAAGATATGCCTTCTGCTATCAGAAAGGACGAGCAGGTGATTGAAGCCTATTTGGGGAAACAGGTAATCTGAATCAATGTTGCTAGATGTAAAGGGTTTTACGGTCCATTACGGTAAAGCAGAAGTATTGACCGGCGTATCATTGCATGTCAATGAGAAAGAGATCGTCACAATCATTGGCGCCAACGGAGCCGGTAAAACAACTACTCTAAGGGCAATTTCAGGTTTAAAATCGTTGACTTCAGGTGAAGCATGGTATGGTGGCACAAAGATAAATGGCCTGCCGCCCCATAAAATTGTCAGGCTTGGTATTTCACACGTTCAGGAAGGACGAAAAATTTTAGCGCCTTTGACCGTCATGGAAAACCTGGAGCTAGGGGCCTTTCTGCGTAATAATAAAAGGGAAATGCTCAGTGAGTTTGATGAGATATTTGAGCGTTTCCCAATTCTTAAGGAAAGAAAGGACCAGATTTCGGGCAGTCTAAGTGGTGGTGAACAACAAATGCTGGCTATAGCTCGTGCTCTTTTGAATAAACCATCATTAATCATGATGGATGAACCCAGTATGGGACTGTCTCCCATAATGGTTGGGGAAGTTGGCAGGACCATCAAGGACATTAACAGGCGGGGCATAAGCATTATTCTTGTAGAGCAGAACGCCAGGATGGCTTTGCACCTTGCGACCAGAGCATATGTACTGGAGACAGGCAAATGCGTACTGGAAGGTTTGGCCAGTGACTTGAACGAGGATGAGAGAGTTCAGAAGGCTTACCTGGGTGGCTAATTCCAGTATTGGCGTTTGATATCGGCTGGTAATCGTATTACCATGAACTAATCTGTGAAAGCGATGTATATGACCGGAGAATACTCATGATTACTATACCGGAGATGCTTGCCAGAAATGCCAGGATGTATCCGGATGACTGTGCCCTGATAGAGCTAAAACCCAGTAAGAAGTACCGCAACGAAATTACCTGGAAGGTTTTTGATCAAAAGGCTAATCGCGTGGCTAATATGCTCCTGGATATGGGCGTTGGCGAAGGTGATAAGGTCATCCACTGGATGATGAATTCGATCGACTGGCTGATTGTCTATTTCGGTATTTTACGCACCGGAGCATGGGTCGTACCTCTAAATTTCAGGTTCACTGCGCAGGATTTAAAATACTGCGCGGACATATCCGAAGCCAAGGTAATGATTGTTGGAGAGGAATTTATAGAACGTGTGGATTCGGTGAAAAGCCAACTACCTTATATGAAAAAATGTGTCTGTGTATCCAATTCCGTCCCTGGCTATATGGCTAATTATCATGCACTGGTTTCCGGGTATCCGGATGAAAGTCCCAATATTGAATTACATGATGAAGAAAGCTGCAGCCTGTATTTTACCTCGGGTACAACCGGGGCGCCCAAGCCAATTCTCCTGACTCACAATAATTTGAAATGTGCTGCTATAACAGAGTATGCCCACCATCACCAGGTCAAAGAAGATAACTTCGTATTAATACCCCCTTTGTACCATACGGGCTCTAAAATGCACTGGTTTGGCAGCTTGCTCGTAGGGGGAAAGGCAACCCTGCTGGGAGAGGTTAACCCCAGGAATATACTTGAAACAGTATATACGGAAAGAGGTACTATCGTCTGGCTGCTGGTCCCGTGGGCGCACGATATATTAGTGGCTCTTGAAAGCGGAGAGCTGAACATTAAGGAATACGATTTGAGTTGCTGGCGATTAATGCATATTGGGGCTCAACCTGTACCGCCTGCGCTGGTCAGAAATTGGAAAAAAGT
>JAPLHL010000315.1 GCA_026389655.1 Chloroflexota bacterium | reverse complement strand
CGGCCATTGTCCGGCGTTTCGCCGAACATGTCTCATCCGGCAAGGCGGAGACTTTCAAGTCCTATGACATGGAATTTGTCTTCGGACGCCGTGAAGGGCCATATGTCTGGGACGCAAACAGCGGGAAAAAGCTTATCAATTGCCACTGTAACGGCGGCGTTTTCAACCTGGGACATCGAAACCCCAAGGTCATCAAAGCGCTGCAAAACAGCCTGAAGGAACTGGACATCGGGAACCACCACCTTATCAGCGAACAGCGCGCATCGCTTGCTGAGAAGCTGGCGGAGCTGATGCCCGGCGATATTTCCTGCACTGTCTTTGGCGTGGGAGGAGGCGAGGCCATAGACCTGGCCATCAAGTTGGCCAGAGGCCACACAGGGAGGTATAAAGTCATCTCCGCAATTGGCGGTTATCACGGACACACCGGATTCGCTCTCGCTACGGGAGACGAGCAGTACCGGATGCCATTCGGACCCAACCTTCCCGGCTTTGTGCAAGTCCCTTTCAATGACCCCCGGACTCTCGAGCAGGCAGTGGACAAGGACACTGCAGCAGTTATCTTCGAAACTATCCCTGCAACGCTGGGCATGCCGGTGCCGCACCCGGACTTTTTCTTACACACCAGGCAGCTTTGCAGCGATCGGGGTGCTCTGCTCGTGATCGACGAAGTCCAGACCGGGCTGGGACGGACAGGAAAGCTCTGGGGAATAGAACATTTCAACGTGATACCCGATATTATCGTGATAGGAAAAGGCCTTTCAGGTGGGATTTACCCGATGAGCGCAACCTGCTTCAGGAAGGAACTGGAGAGCTTCTTCCATCAAAACCCGTTCATTCACGTCTCAACATTTGGAGGAGCTGAGGTTGGCTGTCCCGTCGCTATGACCGTGCTGGAAGAATCATCCAAGCCGGAGTTCCTGCAACACGTAAACGAGCTTGCCGGCATATTCAAAGATGGCTTCGATGAATTGAAAAAGAAGCACCCGAAAATATTAACGGGGCTGCGCCAGCTAGGTTTGATGATGGGCATTGAGATGGTCAACGACAACTGCGGACCTATCATGACCAAGGCGTGCTACGATCACGGCATACTGGCCATCTATGCAAACAATGATAAAAGGGTCTGCCAGCTACTGCCTCCGCTGATAATCGATAACCATACCGCATCGGAAATCATTGAGCGGATCGACGCAGCTCTAAAAGATACAACTGATTTCCTCGGACTATAAATACAACGATCAGGAGGCTATCGTGCAGGTTGATGTTGAACTGCTGAAAGAGTTTGAGCGAGGGTTGGACCCTGCCCGCCCGGAGCAAAGCAGAATACCGGCCAGGGTGCTGGGTTATGGGGAGATCAGCACTATCTTTGAGATACAGGCTGATTCCGTCAAGAACCTGGCGTGCAAACGCCTGCCTATCTTTCAGACACACGATGAAGTGGAACGGTATGAACAAATATACCGTGATTATAATGAAATTTTGGAAAAGAAAATCGGCATTAATGTACCAGCTTACGGCTTCGCCTGGTTCACCACCGATGCCGGAAGGATTATTGCCTTCGACGTGCAGCAGAAGCTGCCATCCGCATCCATCGGCAACCGGGCCATCGCACTATTGAACACAGAGGATATTCGAACACTTTTTATGCTCGTGCTGCATGAACTTCAGAAGGTCTGGGTTTACAATGCAGCCAATCCGAAAGAGGCGCTTGGCATAGACGGGCAAATCTCCAATTGGGCAATCTCGGGATTTGATCCCGAAAAACCTGCGATCGGGAATAGTACGCAACTGCTGTATTTTGATACCAGCACGCCGATGATGAAGAAAGACGGGGTAGAACAGCTCGATCCCGAGCTTTTCATGCGGAGCGCCCCATCATTCATGCTGTGGCTGATCCGCTGGTTGTTCCTGGAAGGCGTCATGACCCGCTACTACGACGCCCGGCTGGTGACAATCGACCTGATAGCTAATTTTTACAAGGAACAGCGGCCTGAACTCGTGCCAGACCTGGTGAAAGCAGCAAATGAGTTCTTTGCCGGCGAAAGCGGCGTAATCTCGGTGAAACCTTTAACAGAAAAGGAAATAAAGTCGTATTACAAAGAGGATGCCATCATCTGGATAGTCTTCCTGGCCTTACGCCGTTTCGACCGCTGGCTGCATAAATATATACTGCGCAAGCCCTATGCTTATATACTGCCAGGGAATATAAAAAGATAGTTCCTTCAGTATTATTATATAATTAAGGCCACTGGGTCGAGCGACCTATTATTCATCACTTCCGGGAGGTATGTTTTCATGACACAAATGAATGGTAAGCAGTACAGGGAAAGTCTGAAAAAGTTGAAGCCCGTTATCTATTACATGGGAGAGAAAATAGAGGACGTCACGGCCCATCCCGCATTTAAACCCCACGTCAACGCCGCAGCATTGACTTATGAGATGGCATTGGCCCCTGAATTTGAGGAGTTATGCTCGGCCAAATCCCATCTTACCGGGGAGAAAATCAACCGCTTCACGCATATTCATCAGAACCACGACGACCTGATCAAGAAGGTCAAAATGTTAAGGGCCATCGGGCAGCAAACCGGCAGCTGCTTCCAGAGGTGCGTCGGCCTTGACGGTATGAATGCAGCCTATTCCATCACCTATGATATAGATAAGAAAACCGGCACCAACTATCATGAGCGGCTGAAAAACTGGCTCAAGATGATACAGAGCAAGGACCTGATGCCTTCCGGCGCAATGACGGACCCCAAGGGAGACCGCAGCCTGTCACCCAGCCAGCAGAAGGACCCCGATCTCTACGTGCACGTTGTTGAGCGCAAAAAGGACGGCATTATCGTTTCCGGCGCCAAGGCACACATCACCGGCGCAGTCAATTCACACGGCCACCTGTTCATGCCGACTTCCGCCATGAAGGCGGAGGACAAAGATTACGCTGTCTGTTTCTACGCTCCCATCGATGCCCCCGGCATGGTCCACATATTCGGCCGCCAGTCCAACGATACCCGCAAGTGCGAATGCTCGATGGACCAGGGCAATGCAGAATACGGCTGTGTGGGAGGCGAAGCACTGATAGTTCTCGATAATGTCTTCATACCAAATGAGCATGTTTTCATGTGCGGCGAATGGGAATTCGCCGGCGAACTGGTAGAGAGGTTCGCCACTTTTCACAGGCAGAACTATGGAGGATGCAAGGGCGGCCTGGCGGATGTGCTGGTCGGCGCCGTTTATGCCCTTGCCCAGGCACAGGGCACCAGTAAGGCATCGCACGTAAAGGACAAGATTGCAGAAATGATCCACCTGGCGGAGACAATTTACTGCTGCTCTATCGCCTGCTCCTGCCAGGGATTCGCCCAGCCCGCCGGTTCGTTCCAGGCAGACCCACTGCTGGCCAATATCACGAAGCTTAACGTTACCCGAAATGTATATGAGATTGCGCGGCTTGCGCACGATATTACCGGCGGACTGCTAGCCACAATGCCATCTGAATTCGATTTCAGGGACCCCGCGGTGGGTAAGTGGGTCGAAAAATATATGAAGGGTGTCTCCGACGTGCCGGCTGAAACCAGAATACGCCTCATCCGCCTGATTGACGCCATGACCTGCGGCACCGCCCTGGCCGAATCAATGCACGGGGCAGGTTCACCCCAGGCGCAGAAAATTATGATAGAAAGGCGTGGCAACCTTGAGCGTAAAAAGAAGCTGGCAGAGAAGCTGGCCAGGGTCGGCGACCAGCCTTTCTACGTCTGCTAGTTAATCCCATAACGAGGTGAGCTGGAATCAGGATAGCGCTTAAGTTCTGCGGGTCCTGCAACCCGGAAATAGACCTGTCGGCCTTGGCCGGCCGGGTGAAAGCCCATACAGCCAGCCGGGCGGACATCGAAATCGTGCCCTTTGATTCCCCGGGTATCGACCTGCTGATTATCCTCTGCGGCTGCCTGCGCGCCTGTGCGGACAAAGACGAGATAAAGGCTCAAGCGGGGCAACATCTCATTATCGCCGGCCAGAGCCTGGCCGGTACCGCACAAAATGAGGACCGGCTGGCAATCATGGTGGCCGCCGAAATCGACCGCCTGCTGCACGATTAAGTGACTAAAATCATATCTCCTTTCTATTCCTCAACCTATAATTACTCAATCGTTTTTACAATTGTTGGAGCTATAAGCTGACAAGAGTATTAATGAAGGAGAGACAGAAAATGGATAAAGAGAAAGGCCTTGTGCTGGAAGTAAACGGCGCCAATATCGAGGAACTGGTAAAAAATAATCCTTCTCTGGTTATAGATTGCTGGGCGCCATGGTGCGGCCCATGCCGGATGATGTCACCCGTAATAGATGAGCTTGCCGCTGACTACAAGGGCAAGATCACATTCGGCAAGCTGAATACTGACCTGAACCAGGACATTGCAGCCAAATATCAGGTACAGGCCATACCGACACTGCTGATCTTCAAAGGCGGCAAGCTGGCTGACCGCAAGGTCGGAGCGCTGCCGAAGAAGGTCCTGGAAGGCGAACTTACCAAAAGCCTGGCATAAACTGCAAGCATTATATGTTCATGAGCGCTTCTCCTGATCAGGAGAAGTGCTTTTTCTTTCTATCAATGACTTTCCCCGGTATCTACTAAACCGTCTTTGATTTTAATAATGCGGTCCGTGAACCGCTCATGTTCAGGCTCATGAGTGACCATCACGATGGTCTGCTTCCTTTCATCGCAGAGCTTACGCAACAGGTTCATGACGATGTCCGAGTTGCGTGTGTCCAGGTTGGCGCATGGTTCGTCGGCGAAGAGTATCCTGGAACGGTTAACCAACGCGCGGGCAATGGCCACACGCTGCTGTTCCCCACCGGACATCTGGCTGATCAGGTGATGGGCACGCTGCCCGAGACCTACCGTTTCCATCATCTCACGGGCCGTTTTTTCATAGTCCCCGGCGGGCTCCCCCATCATCATTAAAGGCAGGTAAACATTTTCGATGGCATTCAATTCCGGCAGGAGGGCGTATTCCTGAAACACATAGCCAAGGTTGTTAAGCCTGAATTCGGTCTTTTGCACAGAGGACAGGGTGGAGATATCGGTGCCGTCCACGATTATCTTCCCGCTGGTAGGATCATCCAGCAAGGCAACCATATGCAGCAGGGTAGACTTGCCCGAACCGCTCGGGCCCATGATGCCGACAAACTCCCCTTCCTTGATTTCAAGGGCCACCCCTTTTAAGGCCTCCACCGGCACAGCCCCGTTGAATGTCTTCCTTAAACCTGTTACATCAATTATGCCCATATCTTTAGCCCCAGATCGCCTTGATAATATTCTGCCGTGTTACCATCCATGAAGGGACAAAGCCGGCTACCATGCTGACCACCAGCATGCTGATAATGCTGATAGCAAGGTCACGATTGACCAGGGCCAGGCCAACCAGCCCGATAGGCATTTGAAGAGGATGACGTATGAAATAGGGGACAACCGCAAAATTGACAATCAACATACCCGCAACGACACCCAGAACTGCATAGAAAAAAGCCTGCATAACATAAGACATGATAATAATGCGTTCTTTCATGCCGATGGCCTTGAGGATGCCGATTTGCCTCCGCCGGTTCACAGTGGCGATAAAAATTACTATAAAAATAGTTACCCCTGCCACTAGCAGCCCGATGACTGTGATAATACCCTTAATAATCTCAAATGTCTGTGCAAGGCTGCTAATTGCCCCGATGAAATCCACGAAGGGATTGATCTGGTCCCTTTCTATGCCCAAATTCCTGAGCCGGTCAATGTAAGCGCTGTCAGGCAAAGAGCCATCGGTTTTAACAAGAATCTCCGAAGCCCTGTTATGGATCCCCAAAACAGATTCCATCTCTTTCTCAGTTACAAAAGCATTTAAGTCCGCAAGTACAAAACTGGTCACAAAAATGCCTTTTATCTTGTATTTGCGCACTACGCCGTTCTCATAGGCTACGGTAACCTCCTCTCCCACCTGCGCTCCTTTGAGCGACGATTGTTCATAACTGGCGCTGTAACCACCCGATATCTCCCTGCCCATGATGATCTGGTCGCGGTCATCCTGGTCCAGATATCTTCCGGCAATCATATAACTCTGCAGATTGGTGACCTTCAGCTCATCCGCCGGATTGATGGACTTTATTGTCCAGGCTTTCTCGTGTACATTCAGGTTGTCCTTATCGGGATCATAACGTATCACTGCTGGCTGAGCATAGCGGGCGCTGCAGCTGACAACACCCGGCAGAGAGCTAATTGACGTTTCGAGCTGTTGGGCCTGCGTGATGTATTTTTGATCGATAGCAGGCGATATAACAAAATTGGAGACATAGTTCTCCTTAGCCTGCTGATAGACCTTACTGATGGCGCCATTCATAAGCGCCGAGATGAAGATTATATTAATAAACGCCAGCGTGGTTACCAGGATGGTCAGGACCAGAGTGAACTTGTTACCGCGGGTAATAGCTTTGTAGACAAGAAAAAGGGCGACCCTTAAATCATTCCATATATTCTTATAACGCATTTAGTAAGTCGTCCGGCTGCCGTAAATAGATATTATTCTTCGTAATGATAAAGTGGAGTCCTTCATAAGTCAAAGCCACGGTTTTACGGACTATCTCCAGTGATTGCTCAAAAGCTCTGGACATCAGGGGGGTCATCAACTACAATGATGAAAATAGTTCATACATGAAATATGATAACTTCACTGCTGTTATTACTGGAGGAATCCGATGAACGGCACGTCCGCAGATGAGCAGTCGCCGATCTACAACAGGCCGGCTGAGATACTTAAATACCTGATACGTTACAATACGACGAATCCTCCGGGGAACGAAGCCGCCTGTATCAATTATATCAAGAGTCTGCTGGACTGGGCCGGGATTAATAATACGATATTGGCTTCAGAGCCAGCCCGCCCCAATCTCATTGCACGGTTGCCCGGCCAGGGATCGGCCCCACCCCTCTTACTCTACGGCCACGTAGATGTAGTCACCACTGCCGACCAGAAATGGAGATTGAACCCATTCATTGGAGAGGAACTGGACGGATATATCTGGGGACGCGGCGCACTGGATATGAAGGGAGCCATAGCTATGATGCTGGCCGCTATGATGCGCACCAGGCTGGAAGGGATAATTCCTCCAGGTGATGTGATCCTGGCCGTGCTCAGCGACGAAGAAGGCACCAGCGCAATGGGAGCGGAGTTCCTGGTTACCAGCCACTCCCAGCTTTTCAAGGGTGTTAAATATGCTATTGGCGAATTTGGCGGCTACACAAATTATATAGGCAAACGCCGCTTCTACCCCATAATGGTCGCTGAAAAGCAAGGCTGCGGCATAACGGCGACAGTCAGGGGCCAGGGCGGTCACGGGGCATGGCCAGCACGGGGAGGCATAATGCACAGGGTGGCACGTCTTCTGCGAAGCCTGGAACACCGCCTCCCGGTCCACATCACTCCCGTCGCCAAAGAGCAGATACGCACAACTGCCGAGGGCCT